>DASTQB010000122.1:0-4331 GCA_035761985.1 Pyrinomonadaceae bacterium | reverse complement strand
AACTCAGACGCACGCGTGTCGGTGACCTCAGCATCGACCAGGCGATCACGCTCGATCAGCTAAAGGTCCATTTTGCGGAAGAATCGCTTGGCCCCATTTTACTGCCGCCGGGAGCGGCGCTCTCACGCCTGCCTTTCGTGCATCTAAACGCCGAAGACGTGCGGCGGGCCAATCATGGAAGAGAGGTGAGCGTGGCGGAAGTTGAGTGGGCCGACGGAGAAAACGTAAAAATGTGTGATGCAGACGAAAGGTTGATTGCCGTCGGTCAATACGATGCGGCAGAGAGGCGCTTGCAGCCACGCGTTGTGCTCGGCGGCTAGGAACCACCGATTACACAGATTACACAGAATTTTTCTAAAAACAATCTGCGTAATCTGTGGATGGAGCTTAACCCTGAACCTAAAACGGGCTTGGAAAAATAAGCCCATTTTAGCTCTTTACTTCCGTGGTATACTTCCGCGCAAGGAAGCGCGCGTTGCCAGTTCGCTTCTAAACAAGTGGTTCCCTCCGGACTTCATTTGAAATCGATCATTGAGAAGTGATGCCTCGAGGACGTAGCTCACGCTTACGCGCGCGTGAGGCGTATCACGAAGCACCGATGAAACGAAACCGCGTGCCCCGACCATTTAAAGCGGTTGATAGTTAATTATGGCGTGGCCTCTCCCCACACGCTGTCCAATGCGCGAAAGCCGAAGAGGTTTCAAAAGGCTATGCAAGAGCAGGATGGCAAAAAACAATTCAATATCAGCGAACGTCTGGAAGATCTGCGCCGTGAACACGAGGCGCTGCGTTGGGAGGGATCGTTTCGAGAGTATTTTGAACTAGTCGCTCAGAACCCACGCATTGCCCAGCTTTCGCACGCTCGCGTCAACGACATGGTTCATGCCGCAGGTGTCGAACGTCTCAATGAAGGCACCCAGCACGAGATCCTTTCCTACAGATTCTTTGCCAACGAGCTCTTTGGCATAGAAGAACCCATCGCCAGGATTGTCGAGTATTTCAAATCGGCCGCGCAGCGCCTCGAAGTGCGCAAACGCATCCTGTTGCTGATGGGACCTGTCGGCGGCGGTAAGTCGACGATAGTCAACATGCTGAAGCGTGGCCTTGAAGAATGGACCAGGACCGAAGGCGGCGCTGTTTACGCCATCAAAGACTGTCCGATGCACGAGGAGCCGCTGCATCTCATTCCGCATCAACTCCGCGCCGAAGTCGAGAAGCATTACGGGATTTATATCGAAGGCGATCTGTGCCCGCAGTGTCGTTATGCGCTGGATCACACCTACGGTGGACGGCATGAAGATGTGAAGGTGCATCGCGTCGTGTTCTCTGAAAAGGAACGCGTCGGCATCGGAACGTTTTCACCGAGCGATCCAAAGTCGCAGGACATTACGGAGCTGACCGGATCGATCGATCTTTCGACGATCGGCGAGGTTGGTGTCGAATCGGATCCGCGTGCTTATCGTTTTGACGGTGAGTTGAACATCGCTAATCGCGGTTTGATGGAATTTGTCGAGATGTTGAAAGTTGATGAGAAGTTTCTCTACAGCTTGCTGACACTCTCGCAGGAACAAAGCATCAAGACCGGGCGCTTCGCGATGATCTACGCCGACGAAGTGATCCTGTCTCACTCGAACGAGAACGAGTACATCGCTTTCGCCGGCAACCGCAAATCCGAAGCGCTGCAGGATCGCATCATCCTCGTGAAGGTGCCTTACAACCTGCGCGTTTCGCAGGAAGAGCGGATTTACGACAAGCTGCTGCACCAGTCAGAAGCCCTCCGCAACGTTCACCTTGCGCCGCACACGTTGAAAGTGGCGGCGATGTTTGCCGTCATGACGCGGCTTGAAGAACCGAAGCGACAAAACGTCGACATCGTGAAGAAGATGAAACTTTACGACGGCGAAGACGTCGAAGGTTACAAGTCGAAAGACGTGCGCGAGTTGAAAGAAGAGACTGTTCGCGAGGGTATGGACGGGATCTCGCCGCGTTACATCATCAACCGTCTGTCGAGTGCGCTCGTTCGCGACGGTGTGACGTGCATCAACCCGATCGATGCGCTGCGTGCAATCAAGGATGGTTTCGAACAGCACACCGGAATCAGTTCCGAACAGCGTGAGCGATACCTGAATCACATCTCGCAGGCGCGCAAAGAGTATGACGAGCTTGCGAAGATCGAAGTGCAGCGCGCTTTCGTCTACTCGTTTGAAGAGATGGCGCGCACGATGTGCAACAACTATCTCGATAACGTCGAAGCGTTCTGCAACAAGGAGCGTATCAAGGATCCGATCACCGAAGAGGAGATGGAGCCGGATGAACAGTTGATGCGTTCGATCGAGGAGCAGATCGGAATCTCTGAAAACGCGAAGAATACGTTCCGGCAGGAGATACTCATTCGGATTTCGTCGTACGCTCGCAAGGGCAAGCCGTTCGAGTACAACTCACACGAGCGTCTGAAGGAAGCGATTGAGAAGAAGATCTTTTCTGACTTGAAGGACGTTGTGAAGATCACGACTTCAGCAAAGACTCCTGATCCGGATCAACTGCGGCGGATCAATGAGGTAGTCGATCGGCTCGTTAAAGAGCATGGATACTGTCCAGTTTGTGCAAACGAACTGCTGACTTACGTAGGAACGCTGTTGTCTCGTTGATGGTTAGCCACAGATTTACGCGAATGAACACGGATCTGATCCGTGTTCATTCGCGTAAATCTGTGGCTTATAAATGAAGAAACGTTACTGGATCGCAGGTGCCGCGGGCCTGGCAATCGCCGGCAAATTGTTGCTGCGCCCGCGTGATGCTGACTGGCACAAGAACCGCGAGATCCTCTTTTATCCCGATCACTCCCGCTTCATCGACGTCGACGGCGTCAGAGTTCATTACCAGGAAGCCGGAGACCCGGAAGCCCCCGCACTTGTTCTGATCCACGGTTTCGCTTCATCGACGCTCGTGTGGAGCAAAGTGTTCCTGCGTCTTGCGTCTGAAGGCTTCCGCGTGATCGCGGTCGACATGCTTGGCTTCGGCTATTCAGCAAAGCCAAAGAATGGTGAGTACACCATCGGCGGGCAGTCGAAACTCTTGACGCGACTGCTCGATCAATTGGCCATTCCGCGCGCTGTGTTTATCGGAAGCTCGTACGGCGGTGCCGTTGCGGCAACTTGCGCGCTCGACTTCCCCGATCGAGTTGAGAAGCTGGTCCTGGTTGGTGCAGTGAGTAACAACCGGCCGCTCGCGTTTAAGTTGATGCGAGTGTTTTCATCGCCTGTAGTCGGCGAGGTCGTGTCGCCGCTCCTGATTGGATCGCGACGATTGCTGCGCCGGCGAATGAAGCGCGTTTACGATCGTCACTCGTGGGTGCTGGATGAGAGAAGAGTTAAGGCACGTCATCTGATTTTGCGTCCTGCGGGTGCGCAGCGCGCGATCATTCGCACGGTGCGTAGCTGGGACGCGGAACGCATAACCAGAGACGCGCATCTTATAACGCAACCCACTCTCCTGCTCTGGGGCGAAAACGACCTGGACATTCCCCTGTCAGACGGTGAGCGGCTCCATGCGGAGATTCCGGGGTCGCGTTTGATCGTATTTTTGAATTGCGGTCACATACCGCACGAAGAATATCCCGAGGCGTTCACGGAGTTGGTCGTCGATTTCTGTCGAGAGACCTAATCCCGTCGCGAAAGTTTTATGTCGATACAACGCAACGACTGGTCACTACAACGCAAGGGCATCATCGATCAGGAGCGCCACAAGGACCGCGTCAAGGAAGCGATCCGGAAGAATCTTGGATCGATCGTCTCCAATGAAGCGATCATACTTTCGGACGGTAAGCGCACCGTCAAAGTACCAATCAAAGCACTGGACGAATACAAGTTTCGTTTCAACTACCAGAAAAGCAAACACGTGGGCCAGGGCGACGGGAAGACGCGCGTCGGCGACGTCATCGGTCGCGAGGGCCGGCCGGGCGGCGGCCAGGGCTCAGGACAGGCGGGTTCGGAAGGCGGCGTCGATTATTACGAAGCTGAAGTGAACATCGACGAACTCGCGGCGCTGATCTTTGAAGACCTGCATCTTCCTTATCTCCAGGAGAAGGCGAAGAAGGCGGTCCAATCACGGAAGACGCAGTTTAACGAGATCCGCCGCACGGGTGTGATCGCGAATCTCGACAAGCGCCGGATGATTCTGGAGAACCTTCGTCGCAATGCGCGCGAAGGCAATCCGGGATTCGGCAACATCAAGAAAGAAGACCTGCGGTTCAAGACGTGGGAAGAGGTGATGCGTTACGAGTCGAACGCTGTGGTGATCGCGATGATCGACGTGTCGGGTTCGATGGGTGA
>DASTQB010000121.1:0-4887 GCA_035761985.1 Pyrinomonadaceae bacterium | reverse complement strand
CATGGTAGATGAAACTGGCCATGGTTGTCAAAATTCCGCACGGGATCATTGTAGGGGTGGCCCTCCGTGGCCACCCCAGCGTTAGAAATTCAGCGCTGGTTAGAAACCCGGGAGGTAGAAGTTCAACGCTGGGGTGGCCACGGAGAGCCACCCTTACAAGTACGATGGAAGTTAGACCAGCTTTGTGGCATGTTCTCCAGCGATGAGGATCTTCTTCAACGCAATCACTTTGCTATTCATCATGGATCCGCTGGGGAACATCCCGCCCTTCCTCGCGGCGCTCAGAACCGTGGAGCCTGATCGGCGCCGCAAAATTCTCGTGCGCGAGATACTGATCGCGTACGTCGTGCTCCTCACGTTTCTTCTCGGCGGCAAGTACCTGCTGCGCTTGTTGAGCCTGCAACAGGAGACGATAAGCATCGCCGGCGGTATCGTGCTGTTTCTGATCGCGTTGCGGATGATCTTTCCGCGGCAGGATGCAGGACGCGAGCCTCTCGAAGGCGAGCCTTTCATCGTGCCGCTTGCGATCCCGCTCGTGGCTGGTCCATCGACGCTGGCTTCGTTGCTTTTGTTACAGCAGTCAAGCCCGACGTTTGAGTTGTTTCTCGCACTCACACTCGCGTGGGTTGTCACAGCGATCATTCTGCTTTCGTCGACGAGCCTGTATCGCGTGTTGAAGGAGAGGGGGGTGATTGCGATCGAGCGGTTGATGGGAATGCTGCTCGTGATGCTCGCGGTCCAAATGTTCATCAACGGTCTCAAAGCGCTTAGATAGAAATCGAATCGCACCATTGGACGATGCGCGCAGATCGAGTACTATCAGCGTCTCCCCAACTGATTGCCACAGCATCGGCATAATCCATCCATTTTCCTGGAGTTTGATCCATGACTACTCATTTCAAATGGGCCACCACGCGTGTACGAATCCGTTTGCTGCTCGGCTTTGCCTTTCTCTTGACGATGTCTACTGCGGCAATCGCGCAACCAGGCACAGGCACAATAAAAACAATCAAGCTCAACTCGTCCGTTCTCGGCGAAGAGCGGACTGTGCTGGTGCGAACTCCCGCCGGATATGAAACGAACAACGAACGCTACCCGGTCCTCTACATGACCGACGGCGACGCTCACATGGGCCACACGGCCGCCACCATTGAATTCCTTACTCGCAACGGTCGTGTCTCGGATTTGATCGTAGTCGGCGTGACGAACACCGATCGCACTCGCGACCTGACGCCCGCGAAGTCCACGGCCAAAAACCCCGCGGGCCAGTTGCAGTTTCCGACCTCAGGAGGTGCAGACAATTTTCTGAAGTTCTTCGAAACAGAACTGATCCCGCACATCGAGAAGCAGTATCGCGTTCACCCGTATCGCGTTCTTGCCGGTCACTCGTTCGGCGGCTTATTTGCGATCCACGCGATGGTCGCGAAACCCGGACTTTTCAATTCGTACGTTGCAGTCAGTCCGTCGCTGCAATTCGAGAACGCTGAAGCACTCAAACGCGCAGAAAACTTTTTGAAGAACCAGAAGGAACTGAACGCAACACTCTATGTGTCGCTCGGTAATGAGCCAGGCCCAATTGGCGACGCCTTCAAGAGTTTTCGAGAATTCCTTTCGAAGACGAGCATCAAGGGCTTCGAATGGCAGGCTGAGCACATGCCTGACGAGGATCATGGATCAGTGGTGCTTCGCAGTCATTACTCCGGATTGCGCAAGGTGTATCAAGGTTGGCAGCCGGCGAGAGATCTGCAGACCGGACGTTTCGACGGCGGCTTGAAGGACATCGACGCACATTACAAAAAACTGAGTGAGAAGTTTGGCTATCCGATTGCGGCGCCGGAGGCCTTCATCAACCAGTTGGGTTATCAACTCATCTTTGAGAATAAACCGGAAGAGGCGATCGCGGTCTTCAAGGCAAATGTCGAACGTTATCCGGCGTCGGCGAACGTTTACGACAGTCTTGCCGAAGCCTACGAACGTGGCGGGCGCCTCGATCTCGCCGAGCCGCTTTACGACAAGGCGCGGGTTCTTGGCCAGCAGAACAACGATCCGAATCTCGCGGTCTATAAAGCGAACTACGACCGCGTCCACGCGAAGCTGAAAGAGACTCAAGGCACGAAGAAGCAGTAAGTCACAATCCGATGATAGGATTACAGGATGAACAGGATTTACATGTTAATCGTGCAATCCTGTCATCCTGTCAACGCAAAAGATTCGAATCTTCGATCAGTTTTGCCACGAACTGCTCATACTCATCTCTCATCGGCAACTCTGTCTCTACTTTCAGTCGCAGTCGCGGGACGAGGACGTGCTCGCCGGTCATGGGGTTGGTTCCTGCCTTTTGATAAGTTTCCCAGTACAGACCGGTTCCGCGTTTCTGCCACAGCGGCAGATCGTTGAAGTTTATACCTTTGCGCCATAACAGCTCGTTCTTGTCTGCAACTGAAAGTTTATTGAGTGCTTTAGTCGCAGCCTAGACCGACTGTCCTTCCTTTCGCAACATCCAGTAACAATGCGCGCTCAACGCGTTCCGATGTGCGTCCTCGTTGCGCCAGCGGAAGTAGTCGCAAACCCGTCGCACGGATGGAAGCTCTGAGATACGGCAGTCGAAAGCGGCGTGGTCGCCAAGCAGGAGCGAGAACTTCGCGCTTGCTTCGCCCGCCAGAACCGAATTGAATTTCCTCAACTTGCGATCGAAGGCGGTGATTTCGGGATCGAAGAGCAGCGAGATTTCATCGCTCTGCGTATATCCATAGACCACTTTGAAACCACAGTTCATCAGGTGCGCGGTCGTCTCGATCATGTAGTCGCGCATTCGCACGTCGAACGGCGCTTCAAACTCGTGTACCTCTTTCGTGAGCCGAGTGAAGTTTCGACCGTCAATTCTTGCAACCATATAAATGCCGGGAAGGACAGAGTAGTCGTGCGCGGTCTCGAATACCCGCATCTGTCGATCCAGTTCATCAAATTTCATCAGACTACCTCGGAGTTAAAAAACCTGTACGCGGATGACGCGGATGGAGATCACGATTTGTGTACGCATCTTACTGTGTCGCGGGCGATCAGGAGTTCTTCGTCAGTGGGGATGACGTAGGCTGCGAGGCGCGAGTTTTTCGTGCTGATTAGACCTTCGCCTGCGTGCGTCCGGTTTAGATCTTCGTCGAGCTCCAGGCCGAGCCATTCGAGACCGTCGCAGATGCGCGATCGGATTTCCCACGAGTTCTCTCCGATGCCGCCAGTAAACACGACTGCATCAGCCCCGTTCATTGCCGCAAGATAGGCGCCGATGTATTTGCGTGCGCGATAACAGAAGATCTCAATCGCAAGGCGCGCGCGACGGTCATTCTCTTCATGTGCCTCGTCCAGCAGCTCGCGCATGTCACTCGTCAGTCCGGAGATTCCAAGCAAGCCTGACTGTTTGTTGAGCACAGTTTCGACTTCTCCAGACGACAAGCCTTCCTTCGTGGCAATGAAATCAATGATTGCCGGATCGACGTCGCCGCATCGCGTTCCCATCACCAGGCCTTCGAGTGGCGTCAGGCCCATCGAAGTGTCGATCGAATTACCGTTACGAATTGCAGCAGCAGAGCAGCCGTTGCCGAGATGGAGCGTGATGATGTTCGTCTGCTCGCGCGGAATGTTGCGCAGCTGTCGATAACGGTACGCGACGTATCGATGCGACGTGCCGTGAAAACCGTATCGCCTCACTCGATAACGACGATAGAGTTGATACGGAAGGGCATACAGAAAAGCATGATCGGGCAACGTCTGGTGAAACGCAGTATCAAACACCGCGACCTGCGGTAAGCCTTCCCCGAACAGTGCACGTGCAGCAGTGATGCCTTTGATGTTTGCCGGATTATGCAGCGGGGCGAGGTCGATGCATGCTTCGAGTCCGCGAATCACTTCGTCCGTTATCAACACAGACTGTGTGAAACGTTCGGCGCCATGGACCACCCGATGCCCGATTGCCTGAATGTCGGCAATACTTTTGATCTCGTTGATACCCGACTCCTGCGACGAAGCCCAGCGTGCGATGAAATCAACCGCCGCGCGTATGTCGCGCAAAGTGGCAGTCGATCGTTGTTCGTCCCTGCCTTCGACCTGAAGCGTAATGACGGCTTCGCCGCCTATCCGCTCGATGTGTCCACGCGCGAGATGCCGGTCGGCGTTCTGCGCAATCATCTCGAGATCGGTAACGATCAGTTGAAACTTCACGGACGAACTGCCGCAGTTGAGAATAAGTATGTTCATAGACAAGCGCCTGAATGGGTGACGTTCAGCACCAGATTAACCCATCGAGCCGCGGATCGGTGAACTCGACAGGCGGCGCCAGTTAAGTTATCAATGGAGAATGAGCCACGAGGCACACGTAACGGCGCCCGCTGAAGAACGCCCAGCTACCGCACGGCGTGCGCGGCTGCACGAAATCGTTTTTGAATCCGACACGCGTGCGGGACGCATTTTTGATCTCACCCTGATTTGGCTAATCGTTCTTAGTGTTGCAACTGTCGTTCTGGAAAGTGTCGGTGAAGTCAGACGGCAATATGGCCAACTGCTCTACGGGCTCGAGTGGTTGTTTACGGTGCTATTTACCATCGAATACTTCCTTCGACTCGCGAGCGTGCGACATCCATGGCGGTACGCAACGAGCTTCTTCGGCGTTGTTGATTTACTCGCGATCGTTCCCACGTACCTCAGTCTCCTGGTGCCGGGAAGCCATTACCTGCTCGTAATTCGCATTCTTCGTTTGCTCCGCGTTTTTCGTTTGCTCAAACTCTCCGAATACGTGGTCGAAGCAGACACTCTTCGACTCGCGCTCCGTGCCAGCAGACGCAAGATCAGTGTCTTCATTTCAGCGGTAGTGCTGCTCGTCGTCATCATCGGTGC
>DASTQB010000120.1:0-19064 GCA_035761985.1 Pyrinomonadaceae bacterium | reverse complement strand
GGAGTTGCTCTCTCCGACCACGATCTCGATACCTATTTAGCGCACAGCAACATGCCGTTTAGTGTGTATCGTACGCTTTCAGAAGACGTGAAAATCGCTTATGGCCTGAATTCAACTCCGACGACCATCGTGATTTCACCTGACTCCAAAGTCCTTCAATATTGGCGCGGTGCGTACAGCGGCGATATGAAAAACGAAGTGGAAAGCTTCTTCCAATTGACCTTACCTGGCATAGGTGACGATCGATAATCACCAGAGGTTTTGAACGTGCGCGCAATTGTGATCATAGCCGCAATACTCTGGAACTCCCTGGCAATCCCAGAAGTCAGAGGAGCCCGGTTGCACGCCCAGGAGAGGCCAGGGAGCGCCAAGTCTGTTCAGATTCGCAATCCTGAAATTGAAAACCTGATCGTTCAAGCGCGCCCACTTCCTGCAGAGTTTGCTGTGGATGTTCTGCTTCGGATCGCATCGTCAAACCGGATCGACAAACAATGGAAGCAAGAGATACTCGAAGAAGCATTCCCTCTCGCCGTAAACGCACAAAATGAGCTGCGTGAAAAGGTGATACCGTCTCCCGGCGCCTCTGCCGACACGCGTTCTAACTACCGTTCTTTCGCGTTTGCGCGCAGAGTAGATGCCTTGTCGCTGCGAGTCCGCATCATCGATCAAATGCTAACTTTAGACAAAGATCGCGCGTTGCGACTGCTGGAACAGATCTCACCCAAACTGTCATTCAGAGCAAAGTCATGCTCGGACCAAACGATGTATGACGTCGCTGATTTTTACAGGCTGCTGGAGAAGATCATTCGAGCAACTTTCGATCACAAACGAATCGAACATGGCGAGCGCGTCCAGTTTCTGCTTCCTTACATCGAAAACACGACCTCGCCCGTACAGATCACGCCGGTTACAAATCTGCTGACTTCTCTTAATCTTGGACCAAAAGAGTCGCTGATAGTTGTGCAGGCCTTCACGAATGCACTCAAAAAGATCTCCGCAGACGACCGTTCCTTTACGGCCTCTCTAACGAACGACCGCACAACTAATTCGATCATCAAGCTGATTCAGTCATATAGAAAAAACCAGATCCCAACTGACGATGTTTTGAGCGCTTACCGCCTGTATGTGTCTCGGCACCTGACTGGACCGCGCTGCGGAGATAACGTTCAACTGACCGGAAAAGAACTGCCTTATTACGTAAAAGAAATCAATTACTTTTACCCTGATAATCCATTTACCTCTGATGAAACGAAGCCCGCGAAAGTAGAACCAGGACCTTCCCCCGACGAATACTTCAAATCGGCCCTTTCCCATAGGCTGCTGGAAGATTTTCAATCGTTGCGCGGGTACGATGATGACGAACCGATCAACCGTGAGTCGACAACATCGCCGGCGTGGCAGGAAAAAATGTTGGACTACCTGCGCAAACTGGAAGCGTGGGAAGGCCAGACTGAAGCTAATGCAACTGATTATTTCAACCAGAAATGTAATTTGTATCTGGCATTGATCAATATTGTGCCGTCAGGCGATGCGCTGGACCAGGTATTACTCAGTTACATCAAACTCTTGAGTCAGGAAGGACCTCTTCGCGAAAGTAGAGTGGAGTGGTTGTGGCACACAGATGAGTTGTTTCGATTTGTCCGTAGGAGAGCGGCCGGTGAACGTTCGAAGATGTTGCGAATGATCGCAAACTCCAAAACTCCCGCGTTGCAGGTCTACGCCGAACTCGTCAAAGCAAATCTGTTCTAGTTCTACAGCTTCCCGTTACCAATCAGGCACCGTCATTTTCCCCAGCCTTCCTTCCCAGCAGTCTCATCATTTCCGAATGCAGCAGCACCACGTCGGGTGATTGCTGGAGCGCAAGGAAATAGTTTTTCTGAAACTCGCTGCCGGTTTCGGCGGGGGCGAGGAGGGTTCGGGCACGCTCGTTCAATGCGGCCGCGTCGGCCTCGGTCGCGGGTGTTTCCGCGTGCGGGTCGAGTGTCTCGTCGATCTGGACGATGAGTTCCGAGAGACGGTGCAGCCAGTCGAACCACGGGTCTTTCAACACCAGCTGCAAAAACTCATAACTATTGCCGATCCGCCCACGCGCGCGCTCGTAGTCGCGTCGCTCCAGGTCGAGCAGGGTTTTGTGGAGCCGCAATAGTCCCTGTCGTAAAGACTTTAAATTCTCCCGCGTCTCTTCAGACGCCCTGTCGTTGCTCATAAACCGTTCCTCTCCGGTCGCTATGTTATGATCCCGGCGATGCCTGGCGCCATCTCCCTCAACACTCCTGTTGAGGATCTTCACAATTTCAAGATCGCACGATTAGGCCCGACCCTTTGTCACAAACTCGCACACGCGCTCGCGAGCTATACCCACAAAAAAGCTTCCGCCGAGGTCAACGTCGAAGATCTACTCACTTACTTCCCAATGCGCTACGAAGATCGCTCGCGCCCGGCACAGATCAAGGATCTACAGGACGGAATGGAAGCGTCACTCGATCTAACAGTCGTCAACGCGCACGGTTATTCCTTGAAAGGTCCGCGCGGTTATGGACGGCCGCAACTCTACATCTTCGAGGTCGCCGCAACCGACGCCGCTCGTAGCGGACGCGACGTGATCGTCTGGTGGTTCGTCTCCGGACGCCGCGCGTACGACATCGTCAAGTACTACACCGAGCGCCTCGTGCGCGGCACACGCTTCATCACTTTCGGAACCTGGGAATGGGAGCAACGCCGCAGCACCTACAAGCTGAGACTTCAAAAACCGGCCGACGAACTCGAAGTGCTCGTCACGACCGAGCAGCCACCTGACGACATTTCCCTTCCCGATCAAAAAGAGGAAAACGTTTCCGATCCGTCACTCGCTGCGATTCACGTCGGACGCCGTGTGCCGGTCTATCGCAAACTCGGCGACTTCAACTCCAAACGCGTGCGCGAGATCGTCCACGCAGTTTTCACAAACCTCGACGACAAAGCGATCGAGGAAACTTTACCCGCAGACCTGCGACATCGAACCAAGCTGATCGGCCGCGCACAAGCGTTGCGCGAGATTCACTTCCCACCAGCAGAAGCTTCGATGATCGATTACGAACTCTCCCGCAGCCAGGCCCACGTGCGCATGATCTTCGAAGACTTCTTCTGGATCGCTTTCGCCATCGGCTTGAAGCGCGGCCAGCGAATCAAAGAAACCAAAGACACGCCGCTGCGAATCGACAAAACCGTAAACAACGCGATCGCCTCGGTGTTGCCCTTCAAGCTCACACGCGCGCAGCGCAAAGTCACCGCGCAGATCTTCAACGACATGCAGTCCACCGCGCCGATGAATCGACTCCTCCAGGGCGACGTCGGCAGCGGCAAGACGATCGTCGCCGTGATTGCGATGATCGCCGCGATGGAAAACAACCTGCAAACAGCGTTGATGGCCCCCACTGAAATCCTCGCCGAACAGCACGCACGCAACATCAAACGCCTGCTGGCAAAGACGCCGTATCGCGTGGAGTTGTTGACCGGTTCACTTCGTCCGGCCGCAAAACGAAATCTACAGAACGCGTTGAAAGACGGCGAGATCCATGCGTGCATCGGCACGCAGGCGTTGATCCAGGAAGCGGTTGCGTTTGCGAAACTCGGCCTCGTCGTTATCGACGAACAGCACCGCTTCGGCGTCATGCAGCGAGCCGAGCTGCGCGCGCGCGGGCTCAATCCGGACGTACTCGTGATGACCGCCACGCCGATTCCGAGATCCCTTGCGATGACTGTCTATGGCGATCTCGACGTATCGATCATCGACGAACTGCCGCCCGGCCGAACGCCCATCCAAACGCTCGTCTTCGGCGAAGAGCAGCGACTGGAAGTGAAGCGTTTGATCGCGCGCGAGGTCAAAGCCGGAAGGCAGGCGTACGTCGTGTACCCGTTGGTTGAAGAGTCGGAGAAGATGGATCTGAAGAACGCGACTCAGCGCTACGAATATCTTCGCGACACGGTATTTCCGAAACTCTCGATCGGGTTGTTGCACGGCAAGATGAAGCCCGCAGAGAAAGAGCGAGTGATGAGTGCGTTCGTCGCGGGTGAGATCAAGATACTTGTCTCGACCACGGTGATCGAAGTCGGCGTCGACGTTCCGAATGCATCGGTGATGATCGTCGAACACGCCGAGCGCTTCGGTCTTTCGCAGCTTCACCAGTTGCGCGGGCGTGTCGGGCGCGGCGCCGAGAAAAGTTTCTGCATACTTTTGACAAGCGATAAGAAGACGGCCGTTGCAGAAGAACGCCTCGGAATCATGGCAAAAACAAACGATGGATTTAGAATTGCCGAAAAGGATCTGGAACTGCGTGGACCAGGCGAACTGCTGGGGACGAAACAATCGGGTCTGCCGGAGTTTCGCATTGGAAACATCGTTCGCGATCAGGAGTTGCTGGAGCTTGCGCGTCGCGAAGCTGATTTTTACCTGGGTAAGGAGAAGTCGGCAGTGACGGCGAAGATGACAGCGCGCATACGGCAGGATCCGCGGTTTGGGTTGGCAGCAGTCGGATAAAACGATGCGTGTAATTGCCGGTGCATACAAGGGACGAAACCTGAAGAGCCCGCCGTCGCTGGACGTCAGGCCGACGTCTGACCGGCTGAAGGAAACACTCTTCAACGTGATCGCGCCGAGGGTTCCGGACTCGCGTTTCCTCGACTTGTGCGCGGGGTCGGGCGCGGTGGGTATCGAAGCTCTCTCGCGTGGCGCGAGCTATGCGACGTTTGTCGATCGATCGCGGCGGAGTTGTAAGTTAATCGAAGCGAACCTCGCCTTATGTCGAGTGCCGGAAGATCAGCACGAGATCTACAGCGTCGAAGCAGGTGAGTTTCTGCGACAGACCGATTTGCCGCCTTGGGACATCATTTACTTCGATCCACCGTACAAGCAGGACTATCTCAAAACGCTGGAATACATCGGCGCCAATTCCTCGAAACTGCTCACCGCAGACGGGCTCCTCGTTTGCGAACACCACCACAAAACCGCGCTTCCGGAAAGCGCCGGAAACCTGCGTCGCACGCGCGTCCTGAAGCAAGGGGATTCCGCGCTCAGCTTCTACACCGCCGATTAACGCCGGTTACGCCGATCTTGCTAGAATCCAACGGATGCTGATTTTAGGTATTGAAACTTCGTGCGATGAGACTGCGGCGGCTGTCGTGCGCGACGGGCGCGAGATCGTCTCATCTGTGATTTCATCGCAGGTGCCGATTCACAAACGGTTTGGCGGCGTGGTTCCGGAACTCGCTTCACGCGAACATCTCGACAAGATCGTTCCCGTCGTTCGCGAAGCCTTCGAACGCGCGGGTGTTTCGGCGCGCGACGTTGATGGGGTGGCTGTGACGGTTGGACCAGGACTGGTCGGTTCGCTGCTTGTCGGCGTCTCGTACGCGAAGGCGATGGCTTACGCGCTCAACAAACCCTTCGTCGGCGTGAATCACATTGAGGGCCACATCTACTCGGTGGCGTTCGAGAATCCGCCGATCGAGTATCCGGCGGAAGCGTTGATCGTGTCGGGCGGCCACACGAACATCTTCTTCATCCCTGAACCTGGAAAGTACAAAGTGGTGTCGAGGACGCGCGATGACGCCGCGGGTGAGGCATTCGACAAAGTTGCGAAACTGCTCGGGCTCGGTTATCCGGGTGGTCCGATCATCGAGCGTCTCGCGCGTGAGGGAAACCCGAACGCGGTGCCGTTCTCGATTCCGCGCATGGGCGACGGGCTGCCGGATTTTAGTTTCAGCGGATTGAAGACGGCGGTGACGAAACATGTGCGCGAAACGGGGCTCAAGCCCCTCGAGAATGGCGGCGAGCCGTCGCAGGGGATAAAAGACCTGGCGGCGAGTTTTCAACACGTCGTGGTGCAATCGCTCGTGCGAACGATGGAACGGATCGCCGAGGAAAACTATCCGCGGACGATGATCGTCGCGGGCGGCGTGGCGTGTAACGGAAAGCTGCGCGAGGTCGCGCGCGACATGGCGGAGAAACTGAATCTGCCGATCTACTTTCCTTCACCACACCTTTCGACGGACAACGCTGCGATGATTGCGGCTGCGGGAACGGTGAAGCTGCTGGCGGGCGAGCGCGGGACGTTAGATATGAATGCGGACGTTACGCTGCGGCTTCAGAATCTCAATCTGGAAGAGGAAGCGGCGAAGCGGGCTGGTGTTCGTTACCGGTTATAGCCGCGGATGACGCGGATTTTTCAAACACGGATCGGTTTGTGGAATCCGTGAAATCCGTGGCCTGCTTTTCGTTGTGCTGGTCTCGTCACGCGAGACCTCGGTGGGCCTTATCAACCCTCTATCGTGCTCATCGCCGTTACGGCGCGCTTCTCGTACGCCGCAATCGTCGCGATGTTTTTCTTCTCGACCTCACTCAACGCAGCCTCGCTGAAGTCCGGATTCGCCTTATACCAGTCGAAACTCGAAAAGTACTTCTGCAACCACGGCTCCTTGAACACCTTGCCGTGACGCGCGTAAATCTCCTGTCGCATCTGGCTCGCATCTTCAATGAACAAGCCCTCGAGCAGAGCGGTCGTGACCGGCTTCGTGCTCAACTCCTCGTGGATCTTGTTCTCATACTTCACAATCGTTTCGACGTTGAGCTTGTCGTTGCTGGAAAGTTGCTCGTCTTTGAAGTTCTCATCCGGCACGTACCACGGCTGAAAGAAGAAATACTGCTGCAACCACGCGGCGCGAAACATCCGGCCATGCCGCGCATAAACCTCGTTCCGGAGCAGGCGTAGCTCGTGCAGGCTTAGACCATGCAACATCTGCTCGGTGATCGCCTTGTTTTCAAAGAACTCCATATCGCCCGGCAGCAAAGCCACTTTGCGCTGCTTCTTCTGCGCATCGCTGAGCATCGCGAGGTTCTTACGCTCGACGGCCGTCAGCTTCTTGGCGTCGTATTTCTCGTTCGGCGTGTACCAGTAGCGTTCTTCGAAATACTGCTGTAACCACGGCTCATCGTCGAAACGCTTGCCATGAATCGCCTCGACTTCCGCGATGAGCACTTTCCACTCCGCACCGCTGTGCTTTCCGAGTTTGCGCGCGGTGATCGGACGGTCGCGCCAGTAACGCATGTCGCCCGGCTGAATCGTCTCGTGCTTCGCAGCCTCAGCCATGCGGATCAGGTCCAGGTTCCGGCGCTCGACGTCGTTGAGCATCGAATTGCGGAAGTCGGGATTCGGCTTGTACCACGACTGCTCTTCAAGATACATCTTGATATCGAGGTCTTTGAACACACGACCATGTCGGCCAAACACGATCCCGCGCAGCAACTTAAGATCTTCGAGTGTGAGATTTTTGATTTGCGTCTGCTTGAGAGACGTCTTACTGAAGTCGAGATCTTTCAGCGCAGCCATCGGATCCTGCGCCTGAACAGTCAAGGACAATAACCCAATCAACACAAGAACAAAGACAGTTCTTTTCTTGTCAATCATGCTCATCCTGTAATCTTTATCCAAAGATGTCGCGGACCTTATCCACCAACCCCTTACTCTCCAAATCCTTGTTCTCAACTTCCGCCAACTGCTCCAGCAACTTTCGCTGCTCGCGCGTCAACGTCGTCGGCGTCATCACAGTCGCCGAAACGAACAGATCGCCGCGTCCACGTCCACCAAGCACCGGCATGCCTTTTCCTCTGAGCCGAAACACCGTGCCCGTCTGTGTGCCCATCGGAATCTTCAACTTCTCTTCACCATCGAGCGTCTTGACCACGATGTCAGCACCCAACGCCGCCTGTGCGAAGGTGATCGGCACGGCCTCGTAAAGATTGCTGCCTTGTCGCTCAAACTGGTCGTGCTCGGCGACGTGAATCACGACGTAAAGATCTCCCGGCGCGCCCCCCTGCGTTCCGGATTCCCCTTCACCTGAAACGCGTAAACGAGAGCCCGTTTCGACCCCTGCCGGAATTTTTACTTCCAACTGCTTCTCGCGCTCGACTCTTCCGGTGCCTTTGCAGTCCGGACACGGGTTCTTAATGACTCTGCCCGCACCACGACAGACGTGACACGTCCGCGCCACCGAGAAGAACCCCTGCTGGTATCGAACCTGACCACTGCCCTGGCAAGTCGTACACGTTTCGGGCTGGCTTCCTTCCGCCGCACCCGAGCCTTTGCACGTGTCGCACGTCTCGAGACGAGGAATGCGAAGCTGCGCAGTCATTCCGTTCGCCGCATCTTCGAGTTTGATTTCGAGGTCGTAACGAAGGTCGGCACCACGCTGCGCCGCCGAACGACGCGCGCCGCCGCCACGGCCTCCAAACACGTCACCAAACCCAAACAGGTCGCCAAGGATGTCTTCGATTCCACCAAACCCCGGCGCGCCCCACGCTCCCGCGCCCGCGCTGCTCGACACGCCCGCGTGTCCAAACCGGTCGTAACGCCGGCGCTGTTCGGGATCGGACAACACACTGTAAGCCTCCGCGGCTTCCTTGAACTTTTCTTCGGCCGATGCGTCGTTTGGATTCTTGTCCGGATGATATTTCACTGCGAGCCGCCGGTAGGCGCTCTTAATCTCCTGTTCCGTCGCGGTGCGGCTGACGGCGAGGACTTCGTAATAATCACGTTTGCTGCTCATAAAATTCTTCTGAATGAGAGTTCTAAACTTCGGTGGTTGCGTCTGTGGGGTTCAACATGGCGGATGTGAGTTGCCCGGCAACACGCTCCAGCTTGTTCAAAACGATCTTAACCTCTTCAACTTTCTCTGATCTGATGGCGGCCTCCGATTCGTCGAAAACGGTTTCCGCCGTCTTCTGGTCGATTTCCGGAAGCAAACCGCCGAATTTAGTAAACGATTTCTTTGTGTTCTTTAGCAAGGACTCGAGTTTTGTTCTCAAAACCAGCAGCTCTTTCAGGTTTCGATCGCTGTCGGCAAACTCCTCGGCCTCGTGAATGATCCGGTCGATCTCCTCCGGCGCCAGACCGGAAGTCGGCGTGATCCGCATCTGCTGTTCGCGACCCGTGGTCTTGTCCTGTGCTGACACTGACACGATGCCGTTTGCATCGACTTCAAACGATACTTCGATCTGCGGCACGCCACGCGGTCCCGGCGGAATACCAACCAGCTCAAACTTCCCGAGCGAGCGGTTGCCTTTCGCCACTTCGCGTTCGCCCTGAAGCACGTGAATCTCAACCGACGACTGGTTATCAACAACCGTCGTGAACGTGCGGCTCTCGCGCAGAGGGATCGTGGAATTTCGCTCGATGATCTTCGTGAACAGACCACCACGCGTCTCCAGACCGAGGCTCAACGGCAAAACGTCGAGCAGCACGATGTCTTTCACTTCACCACTCAACACGCCGCCCTGAATCGCCGCGCCCATCGCCACGACTTCATCAGGATTGATTTCCGACGAAGGCTTACGCCCGAAGATCTTCTCGACCGTGCGCTCGACAATCGGCGATCGTGTTTGACCACCGACGAGGATCACCTTGTGAACGTCGGCGGGTTGGAGTTCCGCGTCTTTCAACGCGGTCAGGCACGGTTCGATCGTCTGTTCGACGAGGTCGCCCACGAGTGTTTCGAACTGTTGCCGCGTAAGCGTCTTGTTGAAGTGTTTCGGTCCGGTTGCGTCGGCGGCGATGAACGGCAGATTGATGTTGGTTTCAGTCGCCGACGACAGATCGCACTTGGCACGCTCGGCAACTTCCTTCAGTCGCTGCAACGCGAGACGGTCCTGGCGCAGATCGATACCTGTATCCGAGAGAAACTCGCCCGCCATCCAGCTCATGATCCGCTCGTCAAAATCTTCACCGCCGAGGAACGTGTTTCCCGAAGTTGAAAGCACCTCGAAGACGCCGTCGTTCATCTCGAGGATGGAGATATCGAAAGTGCCGCCGCCAAGATCGTAAACGGCGATGCGTTCGACGTCTGACTTCCCGAGTCCGTATGCAAGCGCGGCCGCAGTCGGCTCGTTGATGATTCGTTCGACTTTCAAACCCGCGATCTTGCCTGCATCTTTTGTTGCCTGACGCTGCGTGTCGTCGAAATACGCGGGAACAGTGATGATCGCCTCGCTCACCGGCTCTCCAAGAAAATCCTCGGCAGCGGCTTTCAATCGTTGCAGTACGATCCCCTGTAGCTCGGGCGGGCTGTAGTTGCGCCCTTGAACACGCACGCGAGCGTCGCCGTTTGGCGAATCAACGATCTCGAAAGGCGACGTTTCGCGCATGCGCGTGACTTCGGCAGAGTTGAACTTCCGGCCGATCAGACGCTTGACCGCGAAGACAGTATTCGCCGCGTTCGTCACAGCCTGTCGTTTCGCGATCTGGCCCACGAGTCGTTCGCCTTTTTCAGTAAAACCAACGACCGTGGGAGTGGTGCGGCCGCCTTCCTTGTTCGGGACGATCTGCACCGCTCCGCCTTCCAGCACGGAGACGCAACAATTCGTCGTACCTAAATCTATTCCAATCGATTTTCCCATTGGTTTACGGTTCCGAACGTTATCTGGAGCGTACTACTTGCGTGTTGCAACCTTCACGAGGGCGGGACGAATCAATTTGTCGCCAAGGCGGTAACCCGAAACTATCTCCTGCATGACTGTGTCGGGTTCATAGTCGTCAGTTGCTTCAGTTACGACAGCCTCGTGAACGTGGGGATCGAACTGTTCACCGACAGCGGCGATTGGTTTGACTCCCAGCGCCTCGAGCACACCGTTGAGCTGTTTGTAGATTAGATCGACGCCGCTGAGAAAATGGCGGAACTCGTCTGACTCGGCGGCTTCGACGGATGACTCGGCCTCCAGGGCCCGTTTCAGATTGTCCAGGACCGGCAGGAGCTTCGCTGCGATATCCGCGGTCACGCGATTGTACGTTTCGCTCCGCTCCTTATCGACGCGCTTCCTGAAGTTTTCGAAATCTGCCTGGCGGCGGGCGAGCCTGTCTTTGAGCTCGGCGTTCTCGGTCTCGAGCCGTTTCAACTCGGATCTTGTGGCGATGAGTTCCGCCGTAGCCGGTCCACCCGGCGCGCGCTCGGTCTCGACTTCAGTGCCTTCAAAAAGGTCGGCACTATCGACTTCCGACGACTCTTCATCACCGTCATCCGGCACTTCCATGCCTGCGGCTTTGCTCGCGTCAGACTCGGGTTCGTCTTCGGCGTCAGTGAATCGGATTGGGATGCGCTGCGAACCCTTGTCGCGTCTGTCTGATGTCATTAGGAAGGATCGGAAGTCATCACGAATCAACGTGCCGCTTGTTCACTCAATCGATGCTCAATTAACCGCGCCATGTAGTTTACCATAGCCATAATCCGTGCATATTCTATTCTCATCGGGCCAACGACGCCGAGTGTGCCGATGTTGTCGTCTGAGCCGACCCGGTACGGCGCAGTGATCAATGCACAGTTGCGCATTGACGTTGCCGGGTGCTCGCGACCGATCACTACGTGAACGTCGCCGGGATAGCTCGTCGCGTCGTGAACACACTCGTTCAGGATCTTGATCAGCCGCGACTTTTCTTCGAACGTGCGGAAGAGATCGCGCATGCGCTCGATGTCGACAAAGTCGGGCTTGGTCAGGATGTTTGAAGCACCGTCTACGTAAACATCGCCGCTGGTTTCCTCGCCTTCGAGGCTCCGCTCGCACAACAAAATCGCGTTCTGAAGCAGCCGATCGTAAAGCGCCTTTTCTTCCTTCATGAGCTCGACGATCTCTGCGTGGATAGCGAGCAGGCTCTTGCCGCTGAACTCCGTGTTCAGGTAGCGAGCGGTGCGATCCAGATCGTCCTGGCTCAGATCGTCCGCGACTCGAATCACTTTGTTGTGGATGATGTTTGCGGTCGAGACGAGCACGACGAGTATTCGCTTGTCGGGCAACAGGACAAACTCGATGTGGTTCAGGCTGTTGTCCGCGAGCGAGGGTGACACGACGATGCCGACGTTCTCTGAAAGCGCCGAGAGCACGTGCGAGGCTGTTTCCATCAGGCGATCGGGCGACGAACCTGCGTCGTGTGCTGAGAAAAGATTGTCGATCGCCTTGAGATCTGTGCGCGACAGTCGTGCTTCGCCGAGCATGTTGTCGACGTAGTAACGGTAACCCTTGTCAGTCGGGACGCGACCGGCGGAAGTGTGTGGCTGATCGACGAAGCCTGCCTCTTCAAGCTCTGCCATGACGTTGCGAATCGTGGCCGGGCTCCAGCCGTAGCCGTGCGCGAAGCGGTCGGAGAGCACACGAGAGCCGACAGCCTCGCCGGTTACGAGGTGCTCTTTGATCAGGGCCGCGAGCAACACCTCGGCACGCGAGTCTAAACGGGTTTTATCCGCGGTTTGCAGATTTGGGGCTCGCCTTGGCATTGGTTGGCAGTATACAAAGTTCTCTTCGGATTGCACAGTTATAGGTCCTATAGGACTTATAGGACCTATTTTTTCTTCGGTAAGCTGTTGAAACTAGGCCCTTTATCGTGCCTGCGCGCCGCGGGTTGACTGCCCGGCGTGGCCCTCCGTAAGATAAGTTCCCCTAACCACTGTTTCCGTCCGAGAGTTACCGCAATGAACGAGATTAGAAAATACTTCGCCGACGCGTTTCGTCATATGGGCGGTAACCGTGGTGTGCCCGCGATCGAAGTTCGATTCTATCCCTACGCGGGACTCCGCCACACGATTCGTTTGCGGTCCGGACGCGTTTACGTGCGGCTCTCGGACATTTGCAAAGACGCGCCTCCCGAAGCATTGCGCGCCCTCGCATGGATTCTTGTCGCACGGCTGCTCGGCAAGCGCGTGCCGACGATTCACGACCGCGTTTATCGCGACTATTCGCTGACGCCGACCGTCATGCGCTCGTCAGATCTGGCGCGGCGTGGGCGTGGTCGCAAGATGATCTCGACTGCGCAAGGCGAGGTTTACGATCTTGATCGAATGTTTACTAAGTTGAACCGGCGCTATTTCGACGGCCAGATTCCGAAGCCGACGATCACCTGGTCGCAACGCCGGACCAAAAGCATTCTGGGCCACCACGACCACATTTACGACAGCATCACCATCAGCAAGACGCTCGATTCCGCCGACGTGCCCGAGTGGTTTGTGGAGTACATCCTTTACCACGAGATGCTGCACATCAAGCATCCCGCGCGTTTGATCAACGGGCGCCGGTATTATCACACTACGGCTTTTCGGATGGACGAGCGGAGATTTCCGCACTACGAGCAGGCGCAGAAGTGGCTTGAGCGCCTCGCGCGGCTGCGACGCGTGCCCCGAGCCCGTGCGGCGTAAGGGTTATTGGAACTATCCGCCTTTATTAGCGTTACTACAAGCGAGGTAGGTGGGCTCCTCAAAAAGGGTGGTCTTGCTGGGAGGTTCTGGCGGGCTGCCCTTTTAGCTTTGAATAGGTCCCATAGGTCCTATAAGTCCTATACGACCTATACTCACTAGACAACTCGCAATCCAGCCCCTTAAACTACGCAATTTGCTAACATCCTACCTTTCTTAACGGAGACATCAGCTTTATGGCTATTCCTGCAACACAGATTCGGCGCGGTATGGTTATCGTTTTTGAAGGCCAGCCGTGCAAAGTTCTCGAATTCCGACATCATACCCCCGGCAACCTGCGCGCGATGATTCAGACCAAGCTCCGAAACATCCGCACCGGCGCCTCTTTTGAACATCGCTTTCGCTCCGCCGACACCATTGACAAAGCCTCAATGGAACAGCATGAGATGGAATATCTCTACTCCGACGGCTCGCATCACCACTTTATGAACACAGAAAACTTCGAGCAGGTGGCGCTGAGCGAGGAAGACCTCGGTGACGCCGCCCCGTGGCTCACGCCGGGCATGAAGATCCAGGCAGAGTTTTACGAAGGTTCGCCAATCGGCATCGATCTGCCGCCGTCGATGGAGTTGACTGTCACTCGTACTGAACCGACGCTGAAGAGCGCCACCGTTTCCAACGTCAACAAACCCGCAACACTTGAAAACGGCGTCGTCATCACCGTTCCGCCATTTATCAATGAAGGCGACCGCATTCGCGTTGATCCTAGTGAAGGGCGGTACATCGAGCGAGCCAAATAACCATGTACCTGGCTTACAGCCTCCTGTTATCGCTCGGCCTGCTCGTTCTACTTCCTTATTTCCTGTTTCAAGCGCTGGCGCATGGAAAATATCTCGACGGTTTGCGCCAGCGCCTTGGTCGCGTCCCGCAGATCAATGGCAAGCCCGTTATCTGGCTTCACTGCGTTTCAGTCGGTGAAACTCAAGCCTCGCGCCCGCTTGCGCAACGTCTCAAACAGCAGTTTCCACATCACGCACTCGTCGTCTCGACCGTCACGTTAACTGGGCAAAAACTCGCGCGTGATGTTTTTCGCAACCAGGCGGACAGCGTTATCTACTTTCCGTTTGACTGGCGCTGGTCTGTTCGTCGCACTTTCAAGAGCATCAATCCGGCGGCCGTAGTGATCATGGAGACGGAGCTCTGGCCAAACTTCCTGCGCGAATGCCGCGCGCGGCACATTCCGGTCGCACTGGTTAACGGCCGGATCTCGCACAAGTCATTCAAACGTTACTTCCTGATTCAACCGTTTATTCGTCGCGTGTTATCCTCACTGTCGATCGCAGTCATGCAGTCCGAGGCCGACGCCCAGCGCCTGCAAATTCTCGGCATGCCGGTCGATAAGCTGTTCACCGGCGGCAATCTCAAGTTTGACGCTGAAGTGGGGAGTGATTTGGCGGATAAAACTGCCGAGATCAGTGAGAGGTTTGACTTAAACTCAAACGTGCCTCTCATACTCGCAGCGAGCACACACGCTCCCGAAGAACAGATCATTCTCGAAAGCTTCAAACAACTGAAGGCGACGCAACCCGTGCGGCTGATGCTTGCGCCGCGGCATCCGGAGCGTTTCAACGAAGTCGCATCGCTCGTGCAAAAATCCGGGTTGAGCTGGTCCAGGCGAACCAACGCAGCGGCTGCGAACGATCGAGAGGCAGAGGTGGTTCTTCTGGACACGATCGGTGAACTACCGGCGGTCTACTCGCTCGCGGAGATCGTGTTCGTCGGCGGCAGCATCGTGAACCGAGGTGGTCACAACGTGCTTGAACCGGCAGCCGCAGGCACCGTGGTTGTGACCGGTGCGCACACGCACAATTTCCAGGCAATCGTGAGTAAGATGAGGGAGGCATCTGCGATCATTCAGTTGCACGCACTGGAGGGCGATGAAGCAGTGCGCGACTTGACGGAAGCATTAACGCATCTCTTCGCGGACCCTGAATGGCGCGAGAAACTCGCGCGCCGCGCAAAACAGCTCGTGACTGACAATCGAGGCGCAACGGAAAGAACGATGCAACTCATCGCGCCATTGCTTACCACAAGACAGCCCGGCAGATCTGAATCGGATTCCATTCTGGCAAACGCCCACACTTCATGAAGTCGATCCTTCTTCCCCCGCTCAGCATTCTTTACGGCGCCGTTACACGTACTCGTCTTTCGATGTACCGCCGCGGGACGTTTCAAACGACAAAGCTCGAACGTCCGGTGATTAGCGTGGGAAACATCACGACCGGTGGAACCGGAAAGACGCCGCTCGTCGAGTGGGTCGCGAGAACTCTAGCCGCGAAAGGCAAAAAAGTTTGCATACTGACGCGAGGTTATGGACGCAAAGATCCGCATGTCCAGGTGATCGTGTCCGACGGTTATGAAGTGCTTGCCTCGCCGGGTGAAGCCGGCGACGAACCTTATCTCCTCGCGACCAACCTCAAAGGTATGGCCGCAGTGATCAGCAGCGCGGATCGAATCGCCGCGGGACAGGAAGCGATCAAAGACTTCGGTTCAGATTGTTTTGTTCTGGACGACGGATTCCAGCACCTGCGACTCGCGCGCGACCTGAACATCGTCACGATCGACGCGACGAATCCATGGGGCGGCGGGAGCCTGCTGCCCTACGGCCGGCTCCGCGAATCGCCGGAAGGTTTGATCCGGGCGGATTGCGTCGTGCTTACGCGCTGCGATCAGGTTCGAGATGTTGATTCTATTCGGAGCGAGATCTTGAAATTTACCGGAGACAAGCCGATCTTTCGGTCCGAGATGCGGACGTCGCGAGTGTCACCGCTGAAGAATGGTTCTGAGTCTTTAACGCCGCCGGCGCGTGTCGCTGCGTTTTGTGCGGTTGGGAATCCGAGATCGTTTTTTGAGCACTTGCGACGAACCGGATACGAACTGGCCTTTGAGAAGTCGTTTCCCGATCATCACGTCTATTCGCAGGACGAGATCGACGCGATCGTGCGCGAGGCGAAAGCGTTGGCCGTGACAAGCCTGATCACAACGGCTAAGGACGCCGTCAAATTGCGGACGCTATCGTTTTCGATTCCGTGTTATGTGCTCGAGATCGATATTGATATCCAGGACGCAAATGAACTGGCGCGCATGGTGGACAGGATTACATGATTAGCAGGATTGACATGTAAATCCAGATAATCGTGTCAATTCTGTCCAGGGGTTGCCGTAGGAGAAGGCGCAGGTGATGGAGTGACCGGCGGCGGTGGCGCCTCTCCAGGCACTACGGTGCGCGTCGGCTCCGGTAACGGTGGCGCCTTTCGATTGCTGTTTTCATTCGCGTTTGCGTTAGCATTCGCGTTGGCGTCCGGAGTGAAGTCCTCTACCGGCTCCGGCGACACACCCGGGCTCACCGCTGGACTCGCATTCACATTCGCCGGCGGCGTGATCGTCCCGCCCGACGGTATTCCCTGTTCACCCTTCCCGGTCGGCGTTCCAGCAGGCTGCACCGGCTGACTGTTCGGGTCCGCGGCCAGCGTTTGCGTCTGCTGGTTTGTGTTCGTCTCGTTCCCTGCCGAGTTTCGTGTAAACACGTAGATGACTGCAAAGACGACGATCAGCGCCAGCGCCGACGGAATCAAGATCTTCAACGGATTGAAATTCGTCACCGTAGCAGGCTGCGGCACAGGTTGAATCGGCACTGTCACGGGCGCACGGCGCGGAATCGCAGGCTCTTCCCTGCTTCGTACAACAGTCACTTCATCCGGATCGTCAACACGCGGTGTCTCTGCAACTGTCACCGGCGCCATTCGCGTGAGCGTCATACCGGCAGCGATGGTTAAGTCTTCTACGAGCTCCGCAACGTTCTGGTAACGATTACTCGGAACCTTCGCCATTGCGCGCGCAACGACACGCGCTACCGTCGGAGGCAGATCCTCTCGCTCCTCCAGCACCGACGGCACCGGATCCTGCAAGTGCTTCATCATCACCATCGTCGGCGAGTCGCCGCTGAAAGGCACATGGCCCACGAGCATCTCGTAAAGAATCACACCCAGCGAATAGATATCGGAGCGCGCGTCGATCTCGGAATCCTGCGAACACTGCTCGGGCGACATGTACTGCGGCGTTCCGATCACCAGATTCGGCGCCGTCAGATTGGTGTCGACAGTTCCATCCGGCTCGTTGATCTTCGCGATGCCGAAGTCGAGCACTTTCGCGTGGTCCCCGGCCATCGTGTCGACCAGCATGATGTTGTCGCTCTTGAGATCGCGATGGATGACGCCTTGTTGATGTGCCGCGTTGAGTGCGTCGCCGACCTGGCGTGTGATGTCGACGACTCTCGGCAACGGCAAGGGACCTTCATCGCGGATCAACTGCTTCAGAGTTCTTCCGCTCAGAAACTCCATCACGAGGAAGACGTGTCCGCTTTCGTCCTCGCCGAAATCAGTAACACTGAGAGCGTTCGGATGCGAGATCTTCGAGGCCGCGCGAGCCTCGCGTGAGAAACGCGCGACGATCTTCTCGTCGGCGGCAAGCGACGGGCGCAGCACTTTAATCGCGACCGTCTTGTCCATCAGCACGTGCGTGCCGCGATAGACGGTGCCCATGCCGCCTTCGTTGAGGCGTTCGTCAATTCGATATTTTCCGGCGAGGGTTGTGCCGAGGAGTGAGTCTCCCTCCTTCTCGAGCGCTACGCCATCGGCGGGACACAGAGTTGTTTGGTCAGCATATTCAACTCCGCACTTGGGGCATTTTTTCATCTACAGTTCGCGCCTCAATCACAGCCTAACATGACAGAAAGCTAAGATGCCAAAAGTTAGCTGAGGGATCTTGCAAATGCCGTGCATCAACTTTGGTATACAAAAAAGGGCGGGAATTCCCCGCCCTTTGGTAAAACCGTACGCTAATTGCCCGACGGTGTAATCAACTCGGCTTAACAACCGCGAAGATGACCAGCAGCGCAAACAGCACGAGCGACTCGATCAGCGCCAGACCAAGAATCATCATCGTCTGGATACGTCCGGCCGCGCCCGGGTTGCGTGCCGCGCCTTCGCAAGCCGCAGCACCGATGCGCGACTGTCCGAGCGCGCCGCCAAACACGGCGATTGCGAAACCAATGCCCGCCGCGAGTGCGCGATATTTCGCGACTGAGTTTGCATTGTCACCAGCGCCTGCGGCTTCCGTTGCCTGCGCGAACGCGGTCATGCTGCTCGCGAGAATTCCGACCACTGCGAACAGAAACATTCTGTATCTGCTCATGTTTCCTCCTTCGAAACGTTAACCACATTCGACGGAAACGTTCGAACAAAACTGGACGGTATTATTTCGCCTGCAACCGGTATCCACCGCCCCTCTTACAACGGCGCTCCTGCGAGACAGGCATGTAAAGCTATGACTTTGTCCGGTGTTGCTGAGACGAATCCACGAATGCAATCTCGACTTGCGCGGCAACGTTTGTGGGCGCAGTGCCCACGCCGCTCACCACGCGCTAAGGGATAAAGCCATTAAGTAAGAACCGGAGCGATCATCTCATCGCCTTCTTCGTGCTCGAGTGCGTGCTCGTGCGACTCATCGTGCGGCGCATGCGACACTTCGCTGATATAAAGCTGCGAGAGCAGTATGAAAACAAACGTCTGAATAAGTGCCACGAAAACACTCAACGGCATCAGCGCGATCGGCGCAAACCAGGTGTACGGAGGCGCCAAATACGACACCGTTAGCATCACCTTCTCGTCCGCAAACAGGTTACCGAAGAGACGAATGCCGAGTGAAAACGGGCGAATGAAGTTACTGATCAGCTCGATCGGGAAGATCAAAGGCGCGATCCACCAGATTGGACCAGCCAGGTGTTTCAGGTGTCCAAACAG
>DASTQB010000119.1:0-11428 GCA_035761985.1 Pyrinomonadaceae bacterium | reverse complement strand
CCGCATCACGGTCGTCGACGGTGGTTGCCAGGCGGAACTCAGAGTCCAGCTCTGGATTGTCCCGCAAGGCGCGGCTGCTCCGGAGGTTGAGACGGCAGGAGCCATATCACCTTGTCCGGAATGCAGGCGAGCTCCACGTCGCCGCAGAGGTCGTGGTGACGAATAATTAACTCCGGTTCAACCCGGACTCTTTCCCACGGATTACGCAGACCAAGCATCTGCGTAATCCGTGGTTGCTTTTTGTACAACTGAGTCTCCTTCGCCCGGCATCCTATCGCTCGCCCCCCAACTTCCCGGAGCTTTTAAGACACAAAGCAACGAAACTGTAATAAACTAGGCAGCAAGGTGAGCGATGCCGCTCCAGAATGATTTAGGCCCTGGATGAGATTAACGATGAAAAGAATCGCAACGCTGCTCCCCCTGTTCATAGCTTTGTTCGCTCTCGTTTTTGCCGTTGTTACAAGCAGCCCCGTCGCACTCGCTTCGAAAGATGCGGCTGACCCTGCACTGTATTCGAACGACTGGCGCACCACCGGACCTCCGGGAGGTGACGTGCGCGCACTCGTCGTCGATCCGCACAATCCCGATCGCTTCTACTTCGGAACTCTCGATGGACAGGTTTACACCTCGACCGACGGTGGCAAGCGCTGGCAGCTCCTGCATAACTTCGGCAAGCCCCGGATGTTTGTCGATCACATCATCGTCGACTCCCGTAACCCGAAAACTTTGTATGTAGGCGGTCACAGGCACGATGTGGCGGGAGGCTTCTTCAAATCAACTGATGGCGGCGCAACCTGGCGCGAGCATCCTCAGTTGAAAGACCAGGCGGTTCACTCAATGGCGCAATCAGAATCGAATCCCGATACTCTGATTGCCGGCACATTCACCACCATCTTTCGTTCAGACGATTCCGGCGAGACGTGGAAACAACTTCCAACCGGAAAATTCACCGGGCTTCATCACGTTGAATCGCTTGCGATCGATCCGCGCACAGTGAACACGCTGTACGCCGGTACTTTCTACCTGCCGTACAAATCAGAAGACGGCGGCAACACGTGGCGAGTGATCAAGGAAGGAATGCTCGACGATTCCGACATCTTCGCGATCGATATCAATCCAAGAGACGCCAATCACATCATCGCTTCCGCATGCAGCGGCATTTACGAAAGCAAGAACGCAGGCGAGAGCTGGCGCAAAGTTCAGGGCATCCCTTCGCAGTCGCGAAGAACGCGCTCCATCCTTCAGCACCCGTCGGTGCCCGGGATCGTGTTCGCCGGAACCACTGAAGGCTTCTGGAGATCCGACAAAGGCGGCGACCCTGATTCGTGGATGGTCACCACATCACGGCAACTTGAGATCAACTCCATCGCCGTTCATCCGTCACGTCCTGAGAATGTCTACATCGGCACGAACAACTATGGAATCATGGTCTCGAACGATAGCGGCAAAACGTTCACTCCGATGAACGCCGGCTACAGCGGCCGCTTCGCGAATGCCATACTTGCTGATCGTGAGGTTGCCGGCCGCATTTATGCGTCGACCATCAACACTGCGACGGGCGGCGGATTTTTGTTCGTCAGCAACGACAACGGCGAGAGCTGGCGTCCTTCGATGCGCAGCATGCCGTCGCGTCTAATCACTTACTCGATTCTTCAGGACGCTCGAGATGCGAATGTGATCTATCTCGGCACAAACCTCGGCGTCTATCGTTCACTCGATCGTGGTACTTCATGGGCGCCTGTGTGGGCAGTGGAAAAGAAGAAAGCTGCAGGCAGGAAAGCGGCAGCGAAACCTGCGCCCGCGCCACGTCGACGTGGAACTGTCAAGAACGACAACTCGATCCTGCGTGCACAGGAAGCACTGATCGCGGCTGGTTACAATCTCGGCGAGCCGGATGGTAAACCTGGTAAAGCCACTATAGCCGCAGTGAAGAAGTTTCAGGGCGATCGACATTTACCGGTCACCGGAAAGCTCGATGCGATCACACTCGCAGCGCTCGGCGTCGGAAAGTCAGCAACCGAGACTGAGCAGGCAAATGCGATCCTGGCTGATGCAGTTAATTCGCTGGTCCATACTGTCGATCCTGAAACTAAGGAACCGGCGATCCTGGCCGCCACCAACAACGGTCTTTATCGTAGTAAAGATCCCGTCACGGGTTGGCAGAAGGTTTCATACGGTAGCTTCGATCCACGCACGATCTGTGTCTCCACGAACTTGAAGCACCCAGAGACGATTTGGGTGGGAACACCGGGTTCCGGAGTGTTGATTTCACGCGATAGCGGAAAGACGTGGGCCAAGGTCGAAGGCGTTCCGAAGGACGTGCCCGTCAACGTCATTGCACTGGATCCGCAGCGACCCGATTACGTTTACGTCGGTACTAAGCAGGCGTTGATGATGTCGCACGATGGCGGTGAGACGTGGAGAGTTCGAGGCGGAAATCTTCCGTTTGGCGACTTCACGAGCATCCTGATCAACCCGCGAAATGGTGACGAGATCTTTGCAGGCAATGCATATCAGATCACTGAAGTTGGCGGCGGTGTTTACCGCAGCACGAACGCGGGAGAAACGTGGGCGCGAATCGATCCGAAGGAGCGGCGTTTACCGAGCCAGAGAATCTGGGCGCTTGCTTTTGACGCACACGATCAGAACGTGTTGTTTGTAGGTTCACATTCGGCGGGCGTGTATGTAGTTCCGCGCACGCCCGACATGGTCTCGGCAGCGCAACAGGATTGACTTAAACCATCCGCGGATTACGCAGATGTCTTTAAACTATCTGCGTAATCCGTGGATAAAGAAATCTCGACACATCCGCGCCATAAGCCTGCTCCCAATCTTGCAAATCCTGTAATCCTGTTGTACAGTGCCGCCCTACCCGGTACAAAGGCGGCGGGTGTTTGTCGGACCAAGCGGGGTTAACTACGGCAGGGCGGTAATCGAAACAAATTAGCTCGACATTTCAAATCCAAACGGCTCGCTTCCTCGCCAGCCTTCAACTCCCGACAACGCCAAGGTCAATCCAGCTAAAGGCCGCTGTACACTGTCTGACAGTCAGCGAACACCTGCGCTGATTGTTCCGGCTTGTGAAGCGCGATAAGATCTTGCACGCGCTGAAAAGTTACCGGGACTACAGGAGTATGCATGTCTAGTGAACAACCCAAGCTGAACAACAGCGAGGTCAACAATAACAAAACCTCCGGCGAGCCCGCAGCTCAGCCGCAACGAAACGCCATGGCTTCTCAACCCGCAAGAGCACACACACCCGAACCAGATGAAACGGACGAGTCGCGCGCAGGCGGCGACGTCGATTTTGGTCAACTCCTCGATCAGTTCGAACAGGAACAGGCGACCCTCGAAGAAGGCGAAGTCGTTCGCGGCACCGTCGTAGGCCTGAGCGAACGTGGCGTCGTCATCGACTTTGGCTACAAGTCGGAAGGCATCGTCAACCCGGCCGAGTTTACCGAGAACGGACAGCTCACCGTCAAAGCCGGCGACGAAGTGGAAGTGCTTGTGAAGAGCATGGAAACCGCCGACGGGCTACCGGTCCTTTCGCGCGCCGACGCCGTACGCATGAAAGCCTGGGACGATCTCGAGCGCGCTTATCGCGACGGCACGAGCGTCAAAGGCCGCGTGATCGATCGCATCAAGGGCGGCTTACGTGTCGACATCGACGGCATCGCAGCGTTCCTGCCCGGTTCGCAAGTCGACGTTCGCCCGGTGCGCAACCTCGACAGCCTTCGCAATCAGATCGTCGAAGCCAAGGTGATCAAGCTCAACCGCAAGCGCTCAAACGTCGTGCTCTCGCGGAAAGCGGTGATCGAGCAGGAGAACACCGGCAGGAAAGATCAAACTCTCCAGCAGATCGAGGAAGACATCGTTGTTGAAGGCCAGATCAAAAATCTCACCGACTACGGCGCGTTCGTCGATCTCGGTGGCGTTGACGGCTTGCTGCACGTGACTGACATGTCGTGGGGACGTTTGCAGAACCCAAACGAGTTGTTCCGCGTGGGCGACAACATCCAGGTGAAGGTCCTCAAGTTTGATCGCGACCGCGAGCGCGTTTCGCTCGGCTACAAGCAGTTGCTTCCGGATCCGTGGTCGAGCGTCGAGGAACGTTTTCCAGTCGGCACGAGAGTGAACGGCCGTGTTGCCAGCGTGGCTGACTATGGCGCGTTCGTCGAGCTCGAAAGTGGTGTCGAAGGTTTGGTCCATGTTTCTGAAATGAGCTGGTCCAAGCGCGTGAAGCACCCGAGCAAGGTTGTGAATCCCGGCGACCTGGTTGAAGTTGAAGTGCTGAGCGTCGATCCGCGGGCGCGTCGCATCAGCCTCGGCATGAAGCAGGTGCAGGAGAACCCGTGGCAGACGCTGCACGAGCGTTACCAGGTTGGAACGCGCGTTCATGGACGCGTCAGAAACCTGACCGACTTCGGCGCCTTTATCGAGATCGAAGACGGAGTGGACGGCCTCGTTCACGTGTCAGACATTTCGTGGTCCAGAAGAATCAAGCACCCGAGTGAAGTGCTGAAGAAGGGACAGGAGATCGATGCTGTCATCACCAGCATCGACAGTGAGAACCGCAGGCTGTCGCTCTCGATCAAGGATCTTGAGCCGAATGCGTGGGAGAAGTTTACCAACGAGCACAAACCCGGTGACGTGGTTCACGGGAAAGTCGCGCGGTTTGCGAACTTCGGCGCCTTCGTCGAGCTCGACGATAATCTCGAAGGCCTTTGCCACATCTCTGAGCTTTCCGAAGAGCGAGTGGCCAAACCGGAAGACGTGGTCCAGATCGGTCAGGAGATGGACTTCAAGATCCTTCGCATCGATCCTGAGACCAAGAAGATTGGACTTTCGGCCCGTGCCGTTGGCAAGGATGAGCCGATTATCGATACGAAGATCTACTCGTCAGAAGCAGGCGGAGGTATGGCCTCGCTGGGCGAGTTGGCCGACTTCGGTCTTAATAAAACTGAAAGCAACGACTAATAAGAAGCCACAGATTATATGGATTTGCGCAGAAGGATCTGTGGCTAAATGAGCTCGCCATTTTTTAAGACGTAACCAAACCGTATTAAATTGAGGTGATGCATGACAAAAGCAGAACTCGTCGAGGACGTCGCGCGAGCGGCTGAACTCACCAAGAAAGACGCTGAGCGCCTGGTCGAAATTGTCTTCGAAAGCATCATTGAAACCCTCAATCAGGGCGAGAAGATCGAGTTGCGCGGCTTTGGCAGTTTCCGCGTGCGCGAGCGTGGCGCGCGCCGTGGAAGAAATCCGAAGACAGGCGATCCGGTCAGCATTCCCGCCAAGCGAGTTCCTTACTTCAAACCCGGCAAAGAACTGAAAGAACTCATTAACGACGACAGTCCCGGTTCGCCGGCGCCGAGCGCTTCACGCGTCATGGGCGACGACAATCGTCAGCCGCCTATCCTGTAAGTTCGAATCGAGGAGTAAGAATTGGAGAGATTGTGGAGTCCCTGGCGCGCGAAGTACCTGGCGTCAGCTGATGATCCACAGGCGGAAGGGTGTGTCTTCTGCCACGTAGCGCGTGACGAAGCGAACGATGAGACGAATTTCGTGATCCATCGGGGGAAACATGCGTTTGTCGTTCTCAATCTTTATCCCTACATCAGCGGTCACGTATTGATCATTCCCTATCTGCACACCGGAGAGTTTGATTCGCTGGCGAAAGAGATCTCAGACGAGATGATGGATCTCGCGAAGCGTTCGCAAGCGGTTTTGCGCGAGGTCTATAAGCCGCAGGGTTTCAACATGGGTATGAATCTCGGAAAAGCAGCGGGCGCGGGGATAGTGGATCACGTGCACATTCACATGCTGCCGCGGTGGGGTGGCGATACGAATTTCATGACGACCGTTGGCGAGGCACGCGTCCTCCCCGAAGATCTCCCCACGACTTACTCCAAGCTCCGCGGAAAATTGTAACCCGGCCACAGATTACGCAGATCTACACAGATTCATTCAATCTGTGTAAATCTGCGTAATCTGTGGCCGGTTTTTTTAGCGTTTGCCGGCGCGCCGCGGCACTGCTTCGTCTTCAACTTCGCCGCCACGGCTGATCGGAACTTCCGAAGGCTTGCTGTAACTGATCCCACGTTCTTCGCTGTCAATGTCTCCCGCGGGCAGCGGCGGCAGCGGTCCAGTCATCGGCGGATTGAAACCCGGGTAATCAATGCGCGCGTGGTAGATGGCCGTCAGCGCGCTAATCATCGCCTCGCGAATCGTTGTCAACTCCTGCAACGTCACGTCACACTCATCCAGTTGCCCATCGCTGATGATCGCATCCACGATCTTAACGACGATCGCCCGAATGTTTTCCGGATCAGGCCGCGCGAGTGAGCGTGCTGCTGCTTCACACGAGTCGGCAAGCATCATGATTGCCGCTTCCTTGAACTGCGGCTTCGGCCCTGGATAACGAAAGTCCGCTTCGTCCACCGTCTCGTTCGGCTTCGCTTGCGCCTGCGCTTTACGCAGGAAGTAGTGCAAAGTGCGAGTGCCGTGGTGCTGCGGGATAAAGTCGGCAATCTGCTTCGGCAGCCCGATCTCTTTGGCGAGTTTGGAGCCGTAAGTAACGTGACTCGTGATGATCTTTGCGCTCTGGTACGGGCGCAGTCGATCGTGCGGGTTATCGCCCTGCTGGTTTTCGACGAAATACTCGGGCGCCGCGAGCTTGCCGATGTCGTGATACAGCGCTCCAATGCGCGCGAGCAGCGGGTTCGCACCGACCGCGCGACATGCGTCCTCGGCGAGTTGACCGACGGCGTGCGAGTGTTGATTCGTGCCGGGCGCGCGCATAGCGAGTTGGCCCAGCACGGGCAGATCGGCGTTTGAAAGTTCGAGCAGTTTGACGTCGGTAAGTATTCCGAAGAGCGATTCGTTAATCGGCAATCCGCCTGCTGCAAACACTGCCGTGAGTAATCCGCCCGCGAAGCCGCAGCCCGCCGCCATCAGAAACGTTCGCAAGGTCAAAGGTTGTTCAGCGTACGCGATGAGGGCGATCGCCATTACCGCGTTCACTGCGCCAACGAGCAGTCCGGCGAGCGTTACTGATTGTCGCTCGCGATAACGTCCGATGCCGTAAATCGCCGCCGAACACGAAACCATTGCAAACAATGCTTTCTGCATTCCCCCTGGCGCCAGCATTCCGGCGAACAGGGCAGTGATGATTCCGGCCAGAAAAGCCAATTGCGTGTCGACCAGCACGGCGACCAGCAGCGCCGCGGCAGCGAACGGAATGGCAAAGTTCCAGATGAGGGGATCGTTGAACGGCGCTGCCATCCGAGCGGCAAGGCTTTCGCCGAAAGTAAACCCGATGCGCATCAACGCAGTTTGAACAAGGATCGCCGATGCAACGAGGGCAAACGCCCTGTGCTTGCCGAGCGTCAGTGCACTTCCGGCGCCTCTGTGTTCCGCAAACTTCCACGCGGCCCAGTAGACGGCGATAACCACCAGCAGCAGTCCAAAGAAGTTATGCCACGGCCTGCCTGCATGGCCGGTGCTTTTGATCGCGTTGATCTGCGCGAGCATGGTCGGCGTAATGGTGTCGCCTTCGCGCGCGACGACCTGGTGGCGCTTGAGTGAAATTACAACCGGCGAGATCCGGTTGGCTTCGGTTTCACGGGCCGCCGCGGTCGCTGTCTGGTCAAGGACGATGTTTGGACGAATCAACGGCAGCAGTGCTGTTGTGAGTGCCGTTTTTTGAGTCGTCGTCCAACGCGGAAGATTTACGATTCTCAGCTCAAGACTGCGGCGCGCCGAGGAAAGCGAGGTCATTCTCGTTCGTGGCGCGGGAACGATCACGTGTGACTGCGGGCTGCGAATGTCGACGAGTACGATTTCGTGCTGGAGACGCTCGGCATCGGCGTCGTCGTAGATATATTGGGCGCCCACTTCACGGATGATTGAAGCGATGCGATCGAGGTCGGTCTCGCTGAAGTTGTGTGCGGCGATTGCGTCAGCGACCGCAGCGCCGCCCTCGCCACCCCAGACCGGAGGCTTCTGACTCTCGGTTGTTTGCTTGTTCAGATCTTCCCACGCAGAACGAAAACTCTGTACGGAAATTTCCGCACGGCTCGAATCCCAGTTGAAGACAGGGCGAGTCGCCTCGCGCGCTGCGGCTTTTCGTTTTTCAGTCTCGGCCGTATCCACGGCGGTGACGTCGGCAGGAGCGATGATCGAACGCCCTACGATGTCGCCGAGCCTGTAATTTTCAGTGAATGAAGAAGAACGATTGCTGAGCAGGAAGGTCGTGACGATGACGAGGATGCTACAGGCAATCAGGAAACGCGTGCGCGGCCTGAAATACATCAGCGGGCGAATTGCGTAAGCCATCAGCTTATCGCGCGCCTGGCTAAAGGGGGTCTTGAATCGCGGACGCAGTCCCATTATCGATTATCTTCTCAGCGCAGTTCTTTGGCCGCAGATTCTCGCAGATGAACGGAGATCAATAATCTGCGTTCATGTCCGAGAATCTGCGGCCAAAGAAACTGCACTGAACTCCGGTTCGACGCCATTGCCGAGGTTGCGAGCCAGCACCGCACCGGCTTTCTCGAGTAGAACATCCAGCGTTGCTGGTTTGATTGCCGAGATCACAACTGTTTCGCCACCGTCGAGCTGCCGGGCCTGGCGAACGGCGCCTTCCAAAGCCTCAGGCTCGAGCAGATCGGCCTTGTTCAGGGCCAGTATGGATGGAATATCGGCGAGCTTGAGTTCCGATAGAATCCTTTTCACTGACTGGACCTGTTGCACCCAGCGAGGGTTTGAAACGTCAACTGCGTGAATCAACAACGTGCTGTCGCTGATCTCTTCGAGCGTCGCACGGAATGCGGAAAGCAGATCCGGGGGCAACGCGCGGATGAATCCGACAGTGTCGTTGATGATCACTTCCTGTTCGCGTGGCAATCGCAGGCGACGCGACGTCGGATCGAGTGTTGCGAACATGCGTTGCTCGGCGTGTACTTCGCTCTTGGTCAGTGAATTTAGCAGCGTCGATTTACCCGCGTTGGTGTAGCCGACGATCGAAATCACCGGAAGGCCGTGTCGTGTTCGGCCTTTGCGACGTTCCTGGCGTCGCTGTCGCTGTGTTTCGATCTCGCGCTCGAGACGGTTGATCCGATCGCGAACGCGTCGACGATCGGTTTCGAGTTTTGTTTCACCAGGACCACGTCCGCCGATGCCGCCTGCCAGGCGCGAGAACGCCGAATCCTGACCGGCGATCAAACGCGGCAGCAGGTATTTCAACTGGGCGAGCTCGACCTGAATCTTTCCTTCTTTCGACTGTGCACGCTGCGCGAAGATGTCGAGGATCAACTGCGAGCGATCGATGACCTTGAGATCCGTAGCTTCTGAAAGCGAGCGGACCTGCGCTGGAGAAAGTTCACTATCGAAGACGAGCATGTCGGCGCCGAGCTGAAGTGCGCGGATGATGAGTTCGTCGAGCTTGCCGCGTCCGAGCACGGTGCGTGGATCGATCGCGGTACGGCGTTGAATGATTCGATCCTGGACGAGTACGCCTGCTGAAGCCGCGAGTTCTGCAAGTTCGGCCATCGACTCTTCGGCGTCGGCGAGTGAGCCGGTGGCAACGCCGACGAGGATCGTGCGATCGCGCACTTCAGCGCGGCGTGCTGCGCGACGGTTTCGCGCCATCTCCTCTTCGAGTGAGTTGATGAGCGAGAGAAAATCGAGATCGAGTTGCGACGGTATTTTCGGTTCGAGAAAAGCGTAGAGCTCGGGTGTCGTTGCGTTTTCGAGTTCACCTGCGTGCAGTGGCAGCAGGTGCGCTGCGCGAACCAGGCCCGGCAGGCCGGAGTCAGCGTCGACGTCGATGGCCGCCATCAGGTCGAGACGGAGTAGCGCAAGGTCGGTCAAGTCGTCCTGTGTTAGTGGTTCGCCGCGAAGATGTGTGTGTACGCAGCGCAGGCCGCGGAATCGTCCGGAAGCGACGCGCACGCGTTTGAAGTCCGGCAGTTCGATGCGGCGGTTATCGCCGACCATTACGTACTGGATGTGTCCCTGGCGATCGATGAGGGCTCCGATCTGGCGTCGCGTTTCATGCGACAGTTCGCCCAGCTGGCGGGCGAATTCGGGAGTGACTATCTGGTCTGGAGGTATGCGGCGAGTGTACAGCTTTTCGATGCGCCGCAGTTGGTTTGGTTTTAACCCAAGAGTATTGCCTAGAACGCTGGTAATGAACTTATCCTTTCGGCGAAATCACTGTCTTTTCAGGGCCGGATTATAACATAGGCTAACAGTATCCACGGATTACGCAGATTTCGATAATGATCGGCGCAATCTGCGCAATCTGTGGATTAGACATCGATCTGGCTGGGGCGTATCATGAACGGCTTTTATGGCTGGTGCGAAGATACTTAACATAGATCCCCCCTACGGGATTGCCGGGGGCGAGATCATCATCGACTGCGTTGGTTTCGACACACGCGAACCGTCGCAGTGTGCCGTGCTGATCGACGGCGTACCGGCGCAGATTGTTGCCTCTGGTCCGCGCCGTGTGCTCGCCATCATTCCTGAAACCGGCGGCGGCGAAGTCGACGTGAGGTTGAAGAGCGGGGAACACCTGAGCGAACCGGCGCGTTTCACTGTGGCAAGAAAACTCGCCGGCGATCTTCATCCGGTTGCAAACCCGGCTTTCGATCCTGACGATGGCGCGTTGTTTGTCACGCGTTCCGGATCGCGAGGCGAAGAGTTGCCGGTCACGCTGTTTCGAATAGATCTGAACGGTGATGTTTCGGAGTACTCGGGTGACATTCCAAACCCGACAGGCATCGCATTCGGCAGCGATGGTCAGATGTTTGTTACGAGCAGGCTCGAGGGTGTTGTTTATCGCGTGAGCCCGTTCAAAGAGGCTGTGGTATTTGCTCGTAACCTCGGTGTTGCGACTGGCCTTGCGTTCGACAGCCGCGGACTGATGCACGTCGGCGATCGCACCGGGACGATCTTCAAAGTGAACGGCATCGGCGAAGAACGAGCGTGGACGCAGGTCGAGCCTTCTGTCTCCGCGTTTCACCTGGCGTTTGACGCACACAATTCGTTGTACGTCACTGGTCCAACAGTCACGAGCTTCGATTCGATCTGGCGGATCGATCCCGACGGCGAGATCGACGTTTTCTTCAAGGGACTGGGCCGGCCGCAGGGACTCGCCTTCGATCGCGAAGGAAATTTGTACGTCGCCGCGGCACTACGTGGTCGTCGCGGTATCGTTCGTATCTCACCTGACGGGCTGGAAGCGAAACTGATCGTCGCAGGCGTCAATCTGATCGGGCTGGCGTTCAGTTCCGCTGGAGAGATGGCAGTGGTGTCGATCGATTCGGTTTACAGTTTGCCGATGCAGATCAAAGGCACTTTGTTACAGTAAACCTTGGAGTGGGCCGCAGATTTACGCGGATTAACGCAGATCCAAGAT
>DASTQB010000118.1:0-5348 GCA_035761985.1 Pyrinomonadaceae bacterium | reverse complement strand
TGCTTGCCGCGATCGTGGGCGCCGGTTCGTGCATCGCGCTGGTGTTGGGTGTTTTCTCCATGGCGGCCTTGTCCAACCCAGGCCTGCTCGTTACCTCTACGCTCCTGCTTCCGATTGCAGCAATAATCTTTGCGTCGATCTTCGTTTATCGTCATACGGCACGGCGGCGAAGGCTTCAGGCTTTCCTGACTGCGATCCTCGCTACGCTGCTTACCCTCGGCCTCTTCATCTTTGCTTCGATCCTGAGTGCGCGCAGGAATCCCGGTGAGCCCGTTCGTCCTGCTGGACCACAGATCGCGCGCTGATCGTCACGCGCTGATCGTATTCAACCCAATCTCTTTCTGGACCGGACGCAACGCATCGATTACGAAACGGATGTGTTCGTCGAGGTTTACGCCTAGTTCTTCTACGCCCTGTTTTATGTCGTCGCGATTCACCGAACGCGCGAACGCTTTGTCTTTCAACTTCTTCTTCACTGAAGAAACTTCCATGTCGTCGAGACTGCGTGAAGGTCGCACGAGTGCACACGCCACGAGGAAGCCGCAGAGTTCGTCGGTGGCGAAGAGCGCGCGAGCCATGTCTGTATCGCGTGGCACGCCTGTGTAGGTGGCGTGGCCCATGATTGCTCGAATTATTCGGTCGGAGTAACCGCGACCGCAAAGAATGTTGGCGCCGGTGAATGGATGCTGATCGGCGCTGGGAAACATTTCGTAATCGAAATCGTGAAGGAGGCCGACCATTCCCCACTCGTCTTCGTCGGCGGGGCCTTCGTTATAACGTTTGGCACAGGCGCGCATGGCGGCTTCGACTGCGAGCGCGTGTTTACGCAGGCTGTCGCCCTTTGTGTATTCACACAACAGTTCCCAGGCTTCGGCACGGTCAGGCATGAAGGGGTTTTGTAGCACGGGCGCGCCGCACGGGCAAGCGGCTTCGGAGTGCGGCCGATCAGAGAAGAAATAGGACGTATAGGACGTATAGGGCCTATAGGACCTATTATTCACCTCGCGGCGTGCGTGCAATGCTGGAAGAATAGGTCGTATAGGTCCTATAAGACCTGTAGGTTCTATTTGGTGCTCGACGCGATGTAGCCCGGGCGCGATCGGAGCGCGACGTTCTTGCGCGCCGTCGTCACCTTGATGTTCCGGTAGCGATCGTCGCGGTCCTTGTTCTTCGGATAGTACCCGAGCATGTATTGCGTCCGGAGCTCCGCGGCAATCTTCGAAAACGCGTCCGGCAACGACGCAAGCGTGTCCGCGCGCAAAAGCCTGCCACCCGACTTCTCCGCCAGCTGCTCGAGATAACTGTCAGCCTTTGAATACGCAAGGTCCAGCATTCTCGTGATCGAATCGTCCGACGTCTCACCACGCGTTCCTCTCGTTGTAGTCGGACCCGGCAGCGGTCCGGGAGGCTGCCTGTCGCGCGGGTTAACGTCGGGAGGAAGCTGCGGATCGTCATTCGGCGGTCTGCGCGGATCTCGATTGCGCTCGTCTTCACGACGCCGGCGCATGATGTCTTCCGGCAACGGCAATCCGAAAGGACCAGTCCGCCGCTGAGTTCCAACGGTCGGCACCGGATCACCACCCGGAAAAGTCGGCGCAGTCGTACCACTCGGAGGTCTGCGAATCACGTCGATCGTCGGCAACTGCGGCGTCGTTGCTGCATCAGCCTGTTCGCGCGCGAGTCGTTCAGTAGTCGCACGCGTGTCGTAGCGGATCGGATAGATAATCACGCCTTCTTCGTCGAGCCATCGCAGCGTACCGTCAAAGCTCGCAGTGTCGCTGTGCCAGTCCATGCCATCGCTAAACAACACAATCGCCTTGCGCCCACGAATGCTTCGAATCGAATTCAACGCAAGCTCCACCGCATCGTAAACCTTCGTGCCCGACCCTGACCTTGTCCCGTTGATCGCGTTCTTCAAGACTTCTCGTCGATTTGTGAACTCGTTCCAGTCTTTCACCTTATCGTCGAACGAGATCACCTTCACGCGATCCGCCGGCTGCAACTCGTCTACAAACGCAGACGCCGCCTGCTGGATCTGTCTGAGCTTGTCCTGTGTACTGGAACTCGTGTCGAGCATCAACACGACGTGAAACGGCGCCGCCACCTTCCCGAAGAACGCAATCTCCTGCTGCACGCCGTCCTCGCTGATCGTGAACTCTTCCTTGCGCAAATCGCTTACGTACAAACCTCCAACGATGTCGGTCGCGATCACTGGAACTGTTACGAGATCGGTGTCGGTCTTTAGAATCTCCACCTCCTCCGGGTGTTGCGGAGGCCTGGGATCCTTCTTGGCAGGCCTGGTTTGGGCGACAGATAGACTCAGACCGAACCCAACCAGTAGGACGACAGCAAAAAGGCGACGCAGTGCAGGCGAAAACATGAGTTTCTCCTTAAATCGAAGGCAGGGTCGGCGCTAGGATGTGCCACTCTAACATAACGTTGTGCCATCAGCCTTTGATTCGCGAGAATCCGTAGCCTAGAATGCCACTTCCGGGTTTTGTTCCCCAATGAGATCCCTACTCCTGGCAGTCCTGGCGGCGTATTTAATCGCCACAATCCACTCCATTCTGGCGTTTGTCAATAAGCGTCGCTCGCTTCAGCGCGTGACGGCATGGGCAACGGGCATCGGGTTCATACTCCACACCGCCGCTTTAATTGCGGATTGGGTCATCGACGGTCACTATCCGTTGTTCATGTTGAGGGAAACTCTTTCGTTTCTCGCCTGGGCGCTCGTGATCCTGTACTCCGTCGTCCTTTATCGATATCGCACACAGGCGGTCGGTGCGTTCACGATGCCGCTTATCTCGGTGCTGACGTTCATCGCGCTCTTAATCCCTTCAGGCACGCCTGACAACCCCGCGCCATTCTCGGGGACGTGGCTGTTCCCTATACACACGACGCTATTAATTTTCGCCTATGCAGCTTTTTTTATTGTGTTTATGGCCAGTGTGATGTACTTACTTCAGGAACGCGAACTCAAACTCAAGACGTTCAGCGCGATCTTTCATCGTTTACCCTCGCTATCAACAGTAAACGAGCTGGCTACCAGCGCGGCGGCCCTGGGCTTGACCCTGCTTACACTCGGCATCGCTACCGGAATGATCTGGTCGTCAGCACGTTCCGGACGAGTTTGGCATAACGATCCGAAGGAGATTTTTGCGGTGCTCACGTGGCTGCTCTACTTTGTGCTGACGATTTATCGTTCAAGCGCAAACTGGCACGGCCGCCGCGCAGCATGGCTCGGAGTCGCAGGTTTTGGTTTAGTGCTCTGCACGTTTTTCGGCGCCCGTTTTTTGGGTGGGTACCATGTGTTCGGATAGGAACGCACGATGGCGATACTTCTGATCGGCGTTAATCATAAGACCGCTTCGGTGGACATCCGCGAGCGGCTCGCCTTCAACGATGAGGCGTGCGCAGAAGGACTGCGTCGCATCGTCGACGGCAACGTCGTGCGTGAAGGACTGATCGTTTCAACCTGCAATCGCGTGGAGATACTGAGTGCGACTACCAGCGAGTTGCTGGAGTCAGGCGCCGGACAGCTCACAAGCTTCCTTGATGTCGCGGGACGCCTGCCGGCTGGATTTCTGGAGAAGCATTTATATCGCCATACAGACGAAGACGCCGTTCGCCATCTGTTCCGCGTAGCCTCGTCGCTCGATTCGATGGTCGTCGGCGAACCGCAAGTGCTCGGCCAGGTGCGTCATGCGTATTCACTTGCCGTCGAAGCAGGGACTGCGGGCCGAGTTCTCAATCGCCTGGTCCATCATACGTTTCGCGTCGCCAAGCGCGTCAGAAATGAAACAGGGATCGCGGCAAACGCGGTTTCGATCAGCTACATGGCAGTCGAACTCGGTAAGAAGATCTTCGACTCACTGAAAGGCTCTACCGTGTTGCTCATCGGTGCAGGTGAAATGGCCGAACTCTCCGCGCGACATCTTGTGAACGCCGGAGCCGCACGCGTCGTCATCGCCAACCGCACCGAGGAGACTGCGCAGAAGATCGCGAACGAGTTTGGCGGTGTAAGCGTCTCTCTCGATCAGATGGACCAGATTCTCCCTGAAGCCGACGTCGTAATCTGTTCGACAGGCGCGCCGGACTACGTCCTAACAGCAGAACGGACGCGCAAAGCACTCGAGCGCCGGCGCAATCGTCCCACGTGCCTGATCGACATCAGCGTGCCGCGTAACATCGATCCGGCCGTCAGCGACATTCCCAATGTCTTTCTATTCGACATCGACGATCTCGAATCCGTCATTTGCTCGAACATTCGCGAACGCGAACGCGAAGCTGAACGAGCGGAGTTGATCGTGCAATCGGAAGTGATGCAGTTTCAGCAGACGCTGCGGTTGATGGACGTTGGACCATCGATCGGCGCGTTGCGACAGAAACTTCAGGACGTTGCGCGCGCTGAAATGGCGCGGCAGCGAAAACGGCTTGGCCCGTTGACGAAAGATCAGGAAGACGCGATCGAATCGTTGCTGATGTCGACGGTCAACAAGATCTCACATCCGATCCTCAACCAGATGCGTCGCTTCTACGAAACGAGCGAAGCTGACGCAACCGAGCGGCCCACCGATCCTTTCAATCTCGAGGAGTAAACGGTGGTTCGCCCTCTCGTAATCGGTTCCCGTGGTTCCAAACTCGCTTTGTGGCAAGCTGAACAGGCTCGCGAAAGCTTGCAGCGTCTGAATCCCGGGATCGAGATCAAGATCGAAATCATCAAGACCACGGGTGATGTGAAGAGCGATCCGCTCTCGGTGATCGGCGGCAAAGGTGTGTTCACGAAAGAGCTTGAAGAGGCACTGCTCGACGGACGGATCGATATTGCAGTGCATTCGTTGAAAGATCTGCCGACGATACTTCCTGCCGGTCTTGCAATCAGCGCGATCTGTGAACGAGAAGATCCGCGTGATGCACTCGTGTTGCGGGCAGGTACGCGAGGGTCGCTCGTCGATTTGCCGGAGGGCGCAGTGGTTGGAACGTCGAGCCAGCGCCGGTTGGCACAGCTCAAAGCATTGCGCGGCGATGTCGAGGTTAGAGACCTGCGCGGTAATGTTGATACGCGGATTAGGAAACTGGATGAGGGACAGTACGACGCGTTGATTCTTGCGACGGCGGGGTTAGTTCGGCTTGGGTTGGAAGAGAGGATTAGCACGCGGATTCCGTTTGATGAGATGTTGCCGGCGGTTGGACAGGGCGCGATCGGGATTGAAGTGCTGAGTGATAACGAGGCGGCAGTGCAAGCGACGGGAAAACTGGAACACGGATCGACGCGGATTGCGTGTTCGGCGGAGCGAGCGTTTCTGAGAGGTCTCGGTGGCGGGTGCCAGCTTCCGATCGCCGCCCAT
>DASTQB010000117.1:0-4818 GCA_035761985.1 Pyrinomonadaceae bacterium | reverse complement strand
CTCCGTGGCCACCCCAGCGATCGATTCCTTACGCTGGGGTGGCCACGGAGGGCCACCCCTACAAATGAACCGACGGATTTCCGCCCAATGAACCAGCGTATAGCCGCGATCGTCACTGCCTACGAACGGATCGATCAAACGCTCGCCACGCTTCGCCTGCTTCAAAGCTGCGTTCCGCAGCCGGATGAAATACTGGTCCATGTCGATGCAGATCAGGTGAAGTGCGAACAGGCGATTCGCAAAGAGTTCCCCGACGTGCGCGTGCTGCGCAGCCGCGATCAGGTTGGTCCAGGCGGCGGGCGAAACAAGTTGATGGAAGCCGCGCAATCTGACTTTGTCGCGAGCTTCGACGACGACTCTTACCCAATCGATTCTGACTACTTCGAACGAGCGCTCAAACTCTTCGAACGATTTCCCGAAGCGTCCGTGATCTGCGCCGCTCTTTATCACGCCGGCGAACCGATCGGGCTCGACGACGCTTCTGCTCAATGGACCGCGGACTTTTCGGGCGGCGCGTGCATCTATCGCCGGAGCGCCTTTCTCGACGCCGGAGGCTACGTGCCGCTGCCCGTTGCGTACGGGATGGAAGAGGTAGACCTTGCGATTCGTCTTCACGCGCGCGGTGGGAAGATTTTGAGCACGCCGTGGTTGCGTGTGTTTCATAACACGGATCTGAAACGACACGCGGATCCGCGCGTGACCGCGGGCAGCATTGCCAACCTCGCGCTGCTGACGTATTTGCGATATCCGGTGTCGTTGTGGGCGATTGGCGCGGGGCAATGCCTGAAGCGTTTGCTGTGGCTGTTGCGGCACGGCCGGCGCCGCGGGATCGTGAAGGGATTCACGATGATCCCTTCTCACATCCGCGCAAATCAGCGTTACCGTTTTCCGGTGAGTTCTGGAGCGCTGAGATCTTATTTGGCGCTTCGGAGGACGCGGATTAACGCGGATCTTTAAACGCGGATTGATGATGTGGACCTGCTGCCAGCTCGGCGCGCGTGAGCATTATGCGGTGCCGCGGGCGCTTCAGCTCAAGGGGGTGCTAGGCGGGTTCATTACGGATCGGTGGGTCCGCCGCACCGGGAGATTTCATCCTGCGCTCGCACGTGCGCAGGTCACGGCGCCGAACGTCGCGGCTGTGACGTTTGAGTTGAAAGCGTATGCGACACGTGCGACCGGTTGGAAGCTGATCATCGAGAGAAACGATTGGTTTCAACGCCGGGTAGTCGAGCTGCTAAAACGGCAACCAGCCAAGGGAACACGCAGCGTCTTCGCTTACAGCTATGCCGCCGACCAGATCTTCGCATTCGCGCGCGAGCGTGGATGGCGCACGGTGCTGGGCCAGATCGATCCCGGGGCCGCGGAAGAAAGGATGCTCGCGGATCTTCACGGATCAGAACAGAACGGCTGGAAACCTGCACCACCGGCGTACTGGTCTCAGTGGCGATCGGAATGCTCGTTAGCGGATGAGATCATCGTCAACTCCGCGTGGTCTAAACATGCGTTGATGAGCGAAGGCGTTCCATCCGAGAAAATCCGCGTTCTGCCTTTGGCTTACGAGCCATCTGCGGAATCGCGATCGTTTCAACGTCGCTATCCAGATGCTTTCACACCCGAGCGACCGCTGCGCGTGCTTTTTCTCGGTCAGATCAACCTGCGCAAAGGCGTGGGCCACTTGTTCGACGCGATAAAGCTTCTCAACCGCGAGCCCATCGACTTCTGGTTTGTTGGACCACGTCAAATCGAGATCCCGCCCGAGTTGAAAGACAATCCGCGCGTCAAATGGTTTGGCGTCGTGCCACGTGCGCACGTTGGTCGGTATTACAGAGAAGCTGACGTGTTTATTTTTCCGACCTTATCAGATGGTTTTGGATTGACGCAGTTGGAAGCGCAGTCGTGGAAGCTTCCGGTGATCGCTTCGCGTCACTGTGGAGAGGTTGTGAATGATGGCGTAAATGGCAGGGTGCTCGAGCATGTTTCGCCACGCATGATCGCGGATTTGCTGCACGATTTTGTCAGGTCCCCCGCGAGCCTGAGTGCCTTATCCGCGCGATCGGGAGTGGATCAGCGGTTCAGTTTGGAAGCGCTCGCTTCGTCGTTAACAAATCAATGCAATCGTTAACCTGGAATCGCCCGGCGCTTGGAGTCGCCGCTACGCCGAGCCTCACGATGCGCTCGACGCTACTCGCGATCCTCAGCACCGGCATCGCGACCTCGCTCGCCATCCTTCTGATCCCCGACAACACTTCCGCTGAAGGAGCGTTGTTCTATCCGGCGCTCGTAATGTCCGCAGGGCTCGCCACTGCGCCCGTTGTCGCCGCGTTTCGTTATCCGAAAGCACTGTTGCGCGGTGAATCGCTCGTCGCGCTCGCGCCCATCTACTGGCTCTTGCTCGACCTGCTTCAGGGCGTTTACGCGATGGAAGACATCACTGCCGATCAGGTGCGGCTGGCGTTCCTCGCGATCGGGCTCTTCGTTGCGATGGTCTGGCTCGGCGCGATTCGTCGTTCATGGCGCATACCGAAGGTTTTGATCAGTTCGGTGTCGCAGGAGTTTTCAATCAACACCTACTTCGGCCTCGCAGTCGCATGTTTCTTCATCGGCATGTTGAACTTCGCCGTACCGTGCAACTTCAACGTGTTCGAGATGGTCCATTACCTGGGCCAGGAGCGCTGGTCCGCGCCGTGGGGGCGCGGGCAGTTGGGCGGCTGGGACGCGTTTCTCGATCACTTGCAATACTTCGGTTACCTGCTGCCGGTTCTTACCGTCGTGATCGGCAGGCGGGTCGGGATACGCAACGCGCGCACGTTGATCTGCACAGCGATGTCGATCGTGATGGTGTTGTTTCTCGCGCAGAGCGGGAGTCGTCGCGTGATAGGAGTAGTTGCGGGCATGGCGCTAATCCTCTGGGTGTTGGACCAGCGACGTTTGCGCGTGAAGCATCTGGTGACGACGGTCGTCGCGATTGGTGCGTTGCTGATCGCTTTGCAGGTGATGCTTGAGTATCGAAACGTTGGTCTTGGTGTTCTCGTCGGGAGTGGGGAGATTTCCACGGGCCGCCTTGCGAAGCGGCAGCTACTCGAAGAGCAACATCTGCGTGTTGACGACAATTTCTACCGTCTGTGCCAGATCATTCAGTTGATTCCGGAGTCGTATCCGTTTGTCTACCAGAAGTACCTGGTCTATGTGGTGGTGCGGCCGGTGCCGCGAGTGTTCTGGCCGGGCAAGCCTGTGGATCCGGGATTCGATCTGCCGACGGCGCTCGGCGTGCAGGGCGTTTCCTACTCGTATTCCGTGATTGGAGAGCTCTACATGTCGCTTGGATTCATCGGGATCGCGATGGGCGGCTGGTTTTACGGGCGCGTTGCGTCCACGGCGAGTGGGCTGCTCGCGCGATCGCAAACGCAGGGCGCGCTTGTGATCTACAGCATCGTCGTGATGGCGCTGTTTTCGGGGATGAGATCGATTCTCGATTTGATACTGGTGAGTTACGTGGTGCTGGCGTGGGTGGGGATTACACGGATGATTCGCAGATGAAGGTTTTTGTGCTGACGGATTGTCCGTCGCCGTACCAGGTTGAGTTGTTCAATGAGGTTGAGGCGCGTGGTGAGTGCGCGTTGGAGGTTGCGTACTTGCGCGATCGTGATCCCGCGCGGCAGTGGAATGCGCCGGCAATCAGGCATGCGGTTGTGGGGTTGGAGCAATCGCGGGAGTGTGTGCGGAGAGCTGACCTGGTGGTGTTCAACTACTACCGCCATCCGCAGGCGGAGCGGTTGATTGAAGAGCGCGTTGCTTCAAATGGTCCATGGTGTTTCTGGGGAGAGCGGCCGGGGTTCCGCGCGCCTTCGTGGGCCGGGCGTTTGTTGCGCAAATGGAAGCTGTCGAAACTGCATGCGACGCCGGCGCCGATCTGGGGAATTGGGAGCTTTGCGATCGATGGTTACCGGCGAGAGTTTGGGGCGCAACGTCCGTATTTCAATCTGCCGTACTTTTCGGATTTGCGGCGGTTTGAGAGTTCGGGGCGTGAGCGAAAGCAGGAGCGCGTGTTTTTGTTTTCAGGATCGCTGATCGCGCGCAAGGGAGTCGATTTGGTTGCGAAGGCGTTTGTTCGACTTGCGAGAGAGGAGCCGGGCATAAGGTTGAAGATTGTTGGTGATGGAGAGTTGCGGGAATGGCTTGTGCAAACGTTGCGGCCGGTGAGTGAGCGAGTGGAGTTTGCGGGGTTTAAAGATTGGGATGAATTGCCGGCCGAGTATCAGGCCGCGGATGTGTTGTGCGTGCCGTCGAGGTACGACGGTTGGGGATTGGTGGTGCCTGAAGGTTTGGCGGCAGGGCTGCCGGTGATTGGCACGGATCGGATGGGAGCGGCGCTGGAGTTTGTTGAGAGTGGGCGGAATGGGTGGCTAATTCCGGCGGGTGATGAGGATGCGTTGTTCGAGGCGATGCGTGAGGCGGCTGTTGTTTCGTTAGATGAGATGGGGCGACGGGCGAGTGAGAGTGTGCGTGAGCATTCGTTGTCGCATGGGGCGCAGCGGTTTGTGCGGTGCGCCGTGAGTTCCGTTTAGATGTGTAGCATCTCGGGGATCATTGCGGCCGCAGATGGAACGCGGATTGTGACGCGGATGAACGCGGAGCAGCGGCATCGTGGGCCGGATGATCAGGGTGTTGTGAGGTGTGGAGCGCAAGTCGTTCTTGGGAATACGAGGTTGGCGATCATTGATACTTCGGCTGCTGGGCGTCAGCCGATGCATGATCCGGTGACGGGAAATTGGATTACGTACAATGGCGAGACTTACAACTTCCGCGAGTTGCGGCGAG
>DASTQB010000116.1:0-46341 GCA_035761985.1 Pyrinomonadaceae bacterium | reverse complement strand
TTTGGAGTTGTAAACAGAATACCTGTGCAAGTGATCGACGAAGCGCCGGAGTTCACCTTACAGGTGCTGGACGTGAGCACCGAAGCAGAGGCGCGGCGACTGGCGATGGAAGAGTCGCAGCGGCCGTTCGATCTTGCTGCTGGTCCATTGTTGCGAGCGAGTGTGCTGCGGTTGAGCGAAGATGAGCACGTGCTGCTGTGTACGATGCATCACATCATCAGCGACGGCTGGTCCATGGAGGTGCTTACCAGAGAGCTCACCGCGCTCTATAAAGCGTATGCGAAAGGTCAGGAGTCACCGTTGCCCGAACTGCCGGTTCAGTATGCCGACTATGCGCACTGGCAACGTGAGTGGCTGCACGGCGACGTCCTCGAGAAGCAACTCGAATACTGGCGGCAACAGTTAGACGGCGCACCCGCCGTGCTCGAACTGCCGACGGATTACCCACGGCCTGCGGTCCAAACATTCCGCGGCGCGCACCAGTCGCTGACCTTATCGCCCGAATTGACGACGGAACTGAAAGCGTTGACGCAGCGCGAAGGCGTGACGTTGTTCATGACGTTGCTCGCGGCGTTTCAAACGCTGTTGTCGCGGTACAGCGGGCAGGACGACATCGTCATCGGGACACCGATCGCCGGCCGCAACCGCGCAGAAACCGAAAACCTGATCGGGTTCTTCATCAACACTCTCGTGCTACGCACAGACCTCAACGGCAATCCAACTTTCGAAGAACTGCTGCGCCGCGTGAGGGAAGTGGCGCTCGGCGCGTATGCACATCAGGAGGTGCCGTTCGAGAAATTAGTCGAGGAGTTGCAGCCCGAGCGAGACATGAGCCGGGCGCCGTTGTTTCAGGTAATGCTGGTGTTGCAGAACACACCCTCGGCGGAAGTGGTGAAGATCGAAGGGCTGGAAGTGACGCGTGAGGGAAGCGAAAGCGGGACAGCGAAGTTTGACCTGATGCTGTCGGTTTCAGAGACAAACGACGGGCGGCTGCAAACGCTCTGGGAATACAACACTGACTTGTTCAGGAGCAGGACCATCGATCGAATGATGGACCACTTCGAGGTGTTGCTCAACTCAGTGGTCCAGCATCCCGAGCAACAGTTCTCGCAGTTGAAGCTGCTGAAAGATGAAGAGCAACAACAGATACTGGTCGATTGGAACAGTACTGCTGTCGAGTATCCGAAAGAGAAGTGCCTCCATCAACTCTTCGAAGAACAGGTCGAGCGCACGCCTGACGCGGTAGCGGTCATTTACGACGACACGCAGCTAACCTACAAAGAGCTGAACGAGAAAGCACAGCGGCTGGCTAATCACTTGCGGACTCTGGGAGTCGCACCGGAATCCCTCGTCGGTCTTTGCGTCGAGCGTTCAGTGGAAATGATGGTGGGGTTATTCGGCATCCTGAAAGCCGGCGGCGCCTATGTGCCGATTGATCCTTCGTATCCGCCGCAACGGCTCTCGTTCATGCTGGCTGACGCTCAAGTGCCGGTGCTCTTAACTCAAAAGCATCTCCTGGAGTCACTGCCGGAACACGGAGCCACCGTCGTGTGTCTCGATGGAGAGTGGGAAGCAGAGGCGCAAGTGGACCATAGGGCGACGGCTGACAACCTCGCCTACATGATTTACACCTCAGGCTCAACGGGGAAACCGAAAGGCGCGATGACGTCGCATGCGGCAATCTGCAATCGATTGCTGTGGATGCAGGATGCATTCAAGCTGGACGCAACCGACACCGTGCTGCAAAAGACGCCCATCAGCTTCGATGTCTCGGTGTGGGAATTGTTTTGGCCGCTGATCACAGGCGCACGGCTGGTGATCGCGCGACCTGGCGGGCATCAGGACAATGCATATCTAGTGAAGCTGATCTCCGAGCTACGGGTAACGACAGTCCACTTCGTGCCTTCGATGTTACAGGCATTCGTCGAAGAGGACGGCCTGGAGTCGTGCGAAAAACTCCGGCGAGTGATCTGCAGCGGAGAAGCGCTCGGCAAAGGACTTCAGGACCGCTTCATGGAGCGCGTGCGTTGGGCCGAACTATTCAACCTCTACGGGCCAACGGAAGCGGCAGTGGACGTGACGTGGTGGAAGTGCCTGCAGGAAAGCGACGCGAGATCGGTGCCGATCGGAAGGCCCATCGCTAACACGAGCATTTACATCCTGGACCACGAGATGAATGCAGTGCCGGTCGGCGTCAACGGCGAATTGTACATCGGCGGAGTTGGCCTCGCGCGCGGTTACCGCGGACGCCCTGCGTTGACTGCCGAACGGTTCGTGCCGGATCCGCACAGCGCAGCCGCCGGAGCGCGAATGTACTGGACCGGAGACGTGGCGCGGTTTCGTGAAGATGGCGCGATCGAGTACGTCGGACGCGCCGACAATCAGGTGAAGCTGCGAGGACACCGGATCGAGTTGGGCGAAGTCGAGATGGCACTTGCGACACACCACGCCGTCGCGGAAGTCGTGGTGGTAATGCGCGAAGACGAGCCCGGCGACAAACGGATCGTCGCGTACGTGGTCAGTCGAGATGGTGTAGTCGTGACGGCAGGTGAGTTGATCGACCACCTCAACGGGCAACTGCCCGAGTACATGGTACCGAGCCGCTTCGTGATGCTGGCGCAGATGCCTCTGACGCCGAACGGCAAGCTCGACCGCCGCGCTCTGCCGGCTCCGGATCAGTCGCGGCCGGAGTTGCGGGCAAACTTTGTCGCGCCGCGCACCATCGTCGAAGAAGTCCTCACCGGCATCTGGTCCGAAGTGCTGCGTCTGGACCAGGTGGGCGTGAACGACAGTTTCTTTGAACTCGGCGGGCACTCTCTGCTGGCGACACAGGCGATGTCGAGAGTGCGTGAGTCGTTCGGCGTAGATCTGGGACTTCGAGTGTTGTTCGAGAATCCGACCGTGAGACGAATGGCGAAAGTGGTGGAGGACGCGCGGCGGGCCGGGCGCAATCTGGAGGAGCCCGCGATCGTGAGAGTGTCGAGGGACAAGGAGTTGCCGCTCTCTTTCGCGCAGCAGCGTTTGTGGTTGGCCCACCAGCTCGATCCGAATAGCAGTGCTTATCACGTTTCGAATGCAGTGCGGCTGACGGGAGCGCTCGACGTTGCAGCGTTGGAGCAGGCGATAACCGAACTGGTCAGACGACACGAGAGTTTGCGTACACGTTTTGTCGAGGTCGATGACGAACCCGTGCAGCTTATCGATCCGGCAGGATCGCTTCCGCTGTCGCTAATCGACTTCAGTGCGTTAATCGAGAGCGAGAGAGAAGCCGCGGTCCAGAAGCTGGCCAAGGAGCAGGCGGAACGGACGTTTGATCTGGAACGTGGTCCACTCGTACGCACCGCGTTGCTGCGACTCGGAGCGGAGTCACACGTCTTACTGTTTACACTGCATCACATCATCTGCGACGCATGGTCCCTCGGTATCATGAGTAAAGAGATCGCGATACTCTACGACGCCTTCTCCGCCGGACGTCCATCGCCTTTACCTGAACTTCCGATTCAATATGCCGACTACGCTTACTGGCAACGTCGACTACTAAATGATGGGCAGGACTCGCAACTGCAATACTGGATACAGCACATGGCGGGAGCGCCGCGTGTCCTCGAGTTGCCGAAGGACCGCCCGCGTCCGGTGACGCAAAGCTTCAACGGCGCCCGACACTCATTCCAGATCCCTTTGAGCACGACGCGATCACTCGAAGAGTTGAGCCGGCGCGAGGGAGCGACACTCTTCATGACGCTGCTCGCAGCACTTCAGGTACTGCTCTCACGTTACTCAGGTCAGGAAGACATCGTCGTCGGGACGAACGTTGCCAATCGCCACCGGCATGACATCGAGGGGCTGATCGGCGTCTTTATCAACAACCTCGTTCTACGCACCAATCTCTCCGGCAATCCTCCGTTCCAGCAGTTAATCGGACGAGTACGTGAAGTGTGCCTCGACGCTTACGCGCATCAGGACGTGCCGTTTGAGAAGTTGGTCGAGGTCTTGCAACCTGTGCGCGATTCGAGTTACCCGCCGCTGTTTCAGGTGATGCTGAGTTTTCAGAACACACCTGTCGAACAACTCGAGGTAAAGGGACTGTCCGCGGATTACGTCGAGTTTGATCACGTGACAGCAAGAGCGGATCTGATGCTGATCATGTCTGAAACAACCCACGGCCTGTTCGGAACGTTGGAGTACAACACCGACCTGTTTGACGCTTCCACCGCAGCCCGTATCGTAAAGCACTTCCAGGCTTTGCTCGAAGATGTAGTTGCGCATCCTGAGAAGGATCTGAAAAGCATCTCGCTGGGCCAGGAAGAGGAAAGCCGCCGGCTCATCTCCAATTTCAATCAAACGCTCGAGTAGCGTCACCCACACAAGACTTCTTTAGCCAAAGATTACGGGGATTGTCCGTAATCTGGGCCAAATACTGTCCGATCGGAGCATCACACATGAAAACCCCCGGCACTCAACAAGACAACAATTTCACCATCTTGCTCGGCGGCATCGGCGGCGACTCTCATTCCGTCGGGCTGACCGTTTTGCATCAGGCACTGATGATGAGCGGGTACAAAGTTTGTTATCTCGGAACGCAGAACAGCTTGAAAGATTTCTTTGAGCTGGCTTCACTCTTCAACGTCGTGATGATCTCAAACATGGATGGTCACGTTCGTTATTACCTGCGCGAGTTTCCGGAGATGCTGCGGGAGTACAAGACTCAGGGTCCGCTCTGGTACCTGGGCGGCAATCTCGATATCGGCGACGGCGAAGGATACGAGCGACATTTCATGGAGATGGGTTTCAACCGTGTGTTCGTCAAGTTTGTTGATATCAACACCGTGCTGAAAACACTGGAGAAGGATTTGAACGGTGTCGAGGCGCGCGCGTTTTGTCCGACGCTCTGGAAACGGTCGTCGAGCGCAAATGGTTATTTCGCGCCTGCGCCTTCCGACGACTGTCTCGAACTGGACACGATCGAACGTGCGCGACGCGAAGTGCTTGAAGGTTGGAGAACTGGTCAGAGAGCGAGTGATCTTCGAGAGAACGCGGAGTTTCTCGCACGGCAGCCTTCCTTCCCTACGATTCAGGCGCACGTCAGAAAAAGCGGGATGCTCATTCAGCCGCGGTCAGGTGTGCCCGGAGTTTTGCAGCAGATCAAACTCTTCTCTGCGTTCAAGCACGCGGGTGCGCGCGTGCTGTCGTATCAAGTGGATTCGATGACTCGCAATAACAACTATCGCGGCGCTGATGAGGCAATACGTGAGAGCCGGGCGACTGGAGTTTCGACGCTCAACGGCTTTCCGGTGATCAATCATGGCGTGCCGGGTTTGCGGAAAATCATCTCCACGATCAAGGTGCCTTTGCAGACGCGACACAGCACGCGCGATCCGCGTCTGCTGGCGGAGATCTCGTATGCGGGAGGCGTCACGTCTTTTGAAGGCGGAGCGATCTGTTACAACATTCCGTACTACAAGGATTATCCGCTCGACGAATCGATCAGGAGGTGGCAATACGTCGATCGGCTGACTGGTTTGTACTTCGAGCGCTACGGCATCAGGTTGGACCGTGAGTTCTTCGGCACGTTGACCGCGACGCTTATTCCTCCGAGTCTGGCGATTGCGACGAATGTGCTTGAGACGCTGCTGGCGGTCCAGCAGGGAGTCAAGTGTGTGAGTCCCGGCTATGCGGAACAGGGAAATCGGATTCAGGACGTTGCGGCGATTCGCGTGCTTCAGCAGATGACTGAAGAGATGGTCAGGAATCTTGGCTACAGAGACATTCAGATCAACACGGTGTTCCAGCAGTACATGGCTGCGTTTCCCGAGGTGCCTGTGCATGCGGAACAACTGATCTACCAGTCGGCGGTGACGGCATCGCTATCGGGCGCGACGCGCGTGATTATCAAGACGCCGGCGGAGGCGTACAAGATTCCGACGTTGACGGATAACGTTCACGCACTCAACCTGGTCCAGATGGGAGTTTCAAAAGGCGCGCTCATGCAGCTTGATGAAGAGCAGGTGGCTGCCGAGGCGAGGATCATTCGTTGGGAAGCGCAAAACATTCTCGATAGCGTGATCGGTTGTGGCCGTGGGAGTATCACCGAAGGCATCGTCACGGGATTTCGCAAGGGGTTCATTGATGTTCCGTTCTCGCCGAGTATTTACAACAAGGGTGAGGTGATGACGGCGCGCGACGTTGATGGGGCTGTGCGGTTTTTGTCTTTCGGGAGTTTGCAGCTCGATCGCGAGTTGCGGGAGTTTCACGAAAGCAAGATGCGCGACCGGCAGCGTGCAGAGGGTTTGCTTACAGAGAAACAGAAGTACTTGTTGGTGGAACGTGATGTACTTCAACTTCCGCGTGGGCAGTATGACCAGTGGCCGCTTTTCGACGGCAGCCTCAGCCTCCCCTCGGACGTCGCCGAGCTCTCCAGCGCGATTGCAGTTGCGTAAAAGTCATGTCAATCCTGATAATCATGTCAATCCTGTGATGATTTACATGATGCTCATGCGCCATTTTTCCCCTAAAGCCAAGATTATCCAATAAATGCCAAGAGCGGCTCTGCAAATACTATTGCGCTTCGGGTGCTAAGCCGTTAATGTGCCCCGCTGAACATAGCAATGCGAGTAGATGTGTTGAGTCGCCTTTGGTTTTTACTGCTGCTCCATCCTCCAGCTTCTCGCTAAGCGTAGTGCGAGTTCTCGGCCGTACATCCCACGTAATCCGAAGTTCGTAGCCCAGCCAAGGGCGAACGGCGAACGCGTCGTAGGTCAAACAGCGCTGCGATAGTGCGGTAGCTCTGCCCAAAATCCAGTGACATCGGAATTCCTGCCGGCCCATCATTGACTGCCGTTGGTCGTTCACACAGCGGCTAATTCACAAAAAACCTGTTCTCCAAATCGTCGCGGCGACCAGACCCCGCGAAACGAAGAAAGAGCGCCATAATGTGCGGTTTTACCGGATACATTGACTTTAATCATGAACGCCCAATAGACGCGGACACTCTCGTCGCGATGACGAACAAACTCACTCATCGCGGTCCGGATTCGTCCGGGTATTTCATCGAAGACAATCTCGGCCTCGGCTTTCGCAGGCTGAGCATCATCGATCTTGAAGCCGGTGACCAGCCGATCTTTAACGAAGACAAGTCCGTAGTCTTGATGTGCAACGGCGAGATATTCAACTACCTCGAACTACGTAAAGGTTTGATCCAGCAAGGCCACGTGTTCAGGACCAACAGCGACGTCGAAGTACTGCTTCACCTTTACGAGGAAGACGGCGTCGGATTCTTGAACAAGCTGAACGGGCAGTTTGCGTTTGTAATCTACGACCGGAAAAAGAAGCGGCTGTTTGTCGCGCGCGATCATTTCGGCATCAACCCGCTCTACTACACAGTCAAAAACGGCGTCTTCATCTTCGCATCCGAAATCAAGGCGATCCTCGAACATCCCGCTTCTACTCGCGAAGTGGATCTCACCGGACTCGATCAAATCTACTCATTCCCAGGACTCGTCAGTCCGCGCACGATGTTCCGCGGGATCGAAAGCTTGAAGGGTGGGAACTACCTCACAGTTGAGAACGGCGAGATCAAGACGGTGGAGTACTGGGATCTCGATTACCCAAAGATCGGCGAGGTCTCTTACGACCAACCGGAAGAGTATTACGTCGATGAATTGAAGAACCATTTCACTCGATCCACGGAATATCGTCTGCAGTCGGATGTACCCGTCGGTTTTTACCTAAGCGGCGGTCTCGACTCCTCGATGATCGCTGCGATGATCAATCAAGTCTCTCCAAACAGGAGCCGTCATTCGTTCTCCATCGGCTTCGGCGACAAAACGATCTCGGAAGCGAAGTATCAAAACATGATGGCCCGGCATGTTGACTCCATGCACCATGAAATCATGTTTGATTGGCCTGAAATCTCCGAGAGACTGTCGAACATGATCTATCACTGTGAGTGTCCGGTGAAAGAGACGTACAACACGTGTTCGATGGCGCTGTCGCAAGCTGCCAGGAATGCCGGAGTGAAGGTGATTCTCACCGGCGAAGGCGCCGACGAACTTTTTGCGGGTTATGTCGGATACCGGTTCGATCAGTTTGGGATCAGAAATGGCAAGAAGCACGACCTGCAAACGGTCCTCGAAGGAGAGTTGAGAGAAAAACTCTGGGGAGATAAGGACCTGTTTTACGAGATAGACCAATACTCGTTCAGGGAGACCAAGACCGCGCTCTATTCCGACGATGTCAACGCGCAGTTTCCCGAATTTGATTGCGTGAATTTCGGTGTGGTCAACAAGGAACGGCTGCGCGACAGGCATTACATTCATCAACGTTCGTACCTGGATTTCAAACTTCGTCTCTCGGATCATCTGATTTCCGATCACGGCGATCGAATGGCGCTGGCGAATTCCGTCGAGGCTCGATATCCGTTTCTCGATCTGAACCTGATCGACTTTTCCAGGCACATCCCGCCGAACTTGAAACTGAACAACTTCACCGAGAAATACATTCTGAAAAGAGTCGCGGACGGGCTGGTGCCGAACGAGATCATCAACCGTGAGAAGTTTGGATTCATCGCACCGGGCAGTCCTTACCTGATACAGCAGAAGATCGAGTGGATCGAAGACGTACTTTCATACGACCGGATCAAGAGGCAAGGCTATTTCAATCCGGACGTGATCGAGCGACTCAAGAAACAGTATGGGCGCGAGGGGTTCAAGCTCAATTTTCCGTTTGAAAGTGATCTGCTGATTGTCGTGCTTACTTTCGGGATCTTTCTCGACGTCTTCAACCTGCCGAGTTTGAACTAATCAAAGAAAAGGTGGCGATTGTGAACGAAGACAAAAGCGTTCTTGGTGTTGTGGGTGGCCTCGGGCCTTTGGCGTCGGCTGAGTTCTTGAGGACCATTTACGAGTACAGCCTCGGCGATCTCGAACAGGAATCGCCGTCTGTGATCGTCTATTCCGATCCGACGTTTCCGGATCGAACTGACGCGTTTCTTGCCGGGAAGTCCGATCCGGTGCTGGCGCAGTTGATCGACGTTATCGAACGATTACTGCAAGCGGGTGCGACCGATGTCGTGTTCTGCTGCATGACCATCCACTACCTGCTGCCACGATTGCCGGCGCGTCTGCGCGAGCGAGTCATCTCCCTGCCTGACATCATCTTTGAAGAGTTGGCCCATACGTGGAAACGTCACCTGCTGATCTCTTCGAGCGGTACGAGAAAACTCGGCCTGTTCGAGAATCACGAACGCTGGTCCATGGCCCAGCCCTACATCGTTGTGCCGGATGAAGAGGATCAGAACACGATTCACCGCGACCTTATCTACCCGATTAAAAAGAATCCGGATGTCAGCACGCTGTTCCCGCTGCTGAAGATGATGCTCAGCCGGTACGGCGTTGACTCGTTCATTGCCGGCTGCTCGGAAGTGCACCTGCTCGCGAAGCACTTTCTGCGTTCGGGTGATCATTCGGCGGAGTATGGATGCATCGATCCTTTAGCGACCGTCGCACGTGACTGGGCGCAAAAAGGTGCCGCGTTGACCGTTGCGTAAGCGATGAAGCTATTAATCCTCGGCGGAACAATGTTTCTCGGGCGGCATCTGGTTGATGCGGCGCTCGCGCGTGGACACGAGATCACGCTCTTCAACAGAGGCGTGAATAACGCCGATCTTTATCCTGAGATCGAGAAGCTGCGTGGGGATCGGAGTGGGGATCTGTCGGCGCTGCACGGCCGGACGTGGGATGCGGTGATTGATACGTGTGGTTATCTGCCGTCGCAGGTGCGCGCTACCGCTGAGTTACTCGCTGACGTGGTCCAGCACTATACGTATGTTTCGAGTTTGAGTGTTTACCCGGAGTTCAGCCCGGCTGGGGTAGATGAAACAACTCCGCTGCCGCAGTTGACGAGGGAGCAGGCGGCGGCTTTATCGAAACTAAAAGAGCTGACTCCTGCCCTCGCTGAGAAACTTAGACCAGTGTATGGACTGCTGAAGGTTCTTTGTGAACGCGTCGCGGAAGAGGCGATGCCTGGGCGTGTGTTGATCGTCCGTCCGGGGCTTGTCGTTGGGCCGTGGGACTATCATGAAAGCTTCACGTGCTGGGTGCGACGGATAGCGAAGGGTGGAGAGGTGCTGGCGCCGGGGCGGCCGAATCGGCCGGTGCAGTTGATCGATGGCCGGGACCTGGCGGAGTGGACCATCCGGTTGATTGAGGCTCGTGCGAGTGGGCAGTACAACGCGACCGGGCCGGAGTATTCGCTGACGCTCAAACAGCTCCTACAGGAATGTGTTATCGCGTGCGCAACTAACGCACGCCTGGTTTGGGTTGACGATCAGTTTTTGCTTAACGCGAGTGCGACGCGAAATGAGTTGCCGATCTGGCATCCGGATCCGAGGACGTTTGGTCTCGCGGCGGTGAACTGCAGCAAAGCGATCGCGTCGGGGCTTACGTTCCGTCCTCTCGGCGAAACGATTCGAGATACGCTCGAGTGGGACAACGCGCGTCCGGCAAGTCTGAAGCGCCCGTTGGGCATCCGCCTCGATCGAGAGTCGCAACTACTTCAGGCCTGGCACTATCAATCCCTCGGCTACCAACTCCAGTCGACCTAAGCCTGCTTTGCACGAAAAATCATGTCAATCCTGATAATTATGTTAATCCTGTCCATGATGATCATGGACACGCGATAACGAAGAGCAATGAGCACTCTTGCAACACGCATCGCCGATTTGTCTTCAGCAAAGCTGGAGCTTCTCGCACAACGCCTCCGCGAAAAACGCGAGCGTGCGGAGCTGCAGCAAAGCATTCCGCGCCGCCCGCAGTCAGACGCACCGCTGCCTCTTTCATTCGCGCAACAGCGCCTCTGGTTTCTCGATCAACTCGTTCCCAACAGCCCGGCTTACAACGTCCCAACTTCCGTCCGCCTCTCAGGCCCTCTCAACCCCGACGTCCTTCAACAGACGTTTACCGAGTTGCTGCGCCGTCACGAAATCCTGCGCACAACTTTCCCGATGCGCGACGAACAGCCGCACCAGCTCATTGCTCCACCCGCACCCTTCCACCTTCCTCTCATGGACCTCTCCCAGCTTCCCCCAGACCAACGCGAAGTCGATCTTCAACTCCTTGCGGACCAGGAAGCACAGCGCCCGTTCGACCTCGAGCGCGGCCCACTACTGCGTGCCGCACTCGTGCGTCTCGCCGGCGAGGATCATGCACTCCTCTTTACTACACATCACATCGTTTCTGACGCATGGTCCATCAGCATACTCATCAAAGAGCTCTCGACGCTCTACGCAGCCTTTGCTGCCGGTGGTCAAAGTCCGTTGCCGGAACTGCCGCTTCAGTATGCCGACTACGCGTTGTGGCAGCGCGAGCGGCTGAGCGGCGAAGTGCTGGAAGCTGAACTGGACTACTGGCGCAATCAACTCGGCGACACGGTCGCCGTACTTGACCTCCCGACCGACCACCCGCGCCCCAACGTGCAAACGCAGAACGGCGCGCGTTATGGATTGGGCTTGTCGCGACGCCTGAGTGATGGAATCAAGGAGTTGACCGAGCGCAGCGGAACGACGCTGTTCATGACGATGCTCGCCGCGTTCCAGGCCCTGCTGTCGCGCTACACAGGTCAGGAACAGATTGCCATCGGCACGCCGATCGCCGGACGCAATCGCGCTGAGACTGAGCCGCTGATCGGATTCTTCATCAACACACTCGTCCTCCGCACCGACCTCTCCGGCGATCCGAGTTTCATGGAGTTGCTGGAGCGCGTGCGACTGGTTGCACTCGGAGCTTATGCGCATCAGGAGTTGCCGTTTGAGAAGCTGGTTGAAGAGTTGCAGCCCGAGAGAGACACGGGTCGTTCACCGCTGTTCCAGGCAATGATGGTGTTGCAGAACACGCCGCCGCCGACGGCAGCGGGGGCGGTCGAAGGACTGCAGCTGCGAATGATCGAGACAGGTCGTCACACGACGCAATTCGATCTGGTGCTAAACATCAGTTGGGCCATCGGCGAGTTGCAGTTGGGCCTCGAATACAACACTGACCTGTTCGAGCAGGCGACGATCCAGCGGATGCTTCGTCACATGAACGTGCTGCTTGAAAGCGTGGTGAGCAATCCGGAGCTGCGACTTTCTGAAGTGCAACTGGTAACGCCCGAGGAACAGCACCAGATACTGGTCCAGTGGAACGATACAGCGTCCGCGTACCCGCACGAGAAGTCGATTCACCAAGTGTTCGAAGAGCAGGTCGAGCTGAGGCCTGAGGCAGTGGCTGTCCAGTTTAAGGATAAGCAGGTCACCTACAAAGAGCTGAACGAGCGTGCGAATGCGCTGGCCCACCACTTACAAAGCCAGGGAGTTGGACCAGACACGCTGGTTGGGATTTCCGTCGAGCGTTCAATTGAGATGGTGGTCGGGCTGCTTGGGATCTTGAAAGCTGGCGGAGCGTACGTGCCCATTGACACAAGTTACCCCCTCGAGCGGCAGGCGAAGATGCTGGAAACGGTGTCGGTGCTCGTCACGCAAGAGGACGAGCTGGAAAAAATGCCGGCGTTCTGGGGACCGGTGGTCTGTTTTGAAGATGAACTGGGCGAGGCAGAGACCAATCCGGTGAGCAACGTGAGCGCAGAGAATCTCGCTTACGTGATGTACACGTCGGGTTCGACGGGCCAACCGAAAGGCGTGGAAGTACCGCATCGCGCAGTGCTGCGACTGGTGTGTGGTGTGCAGTACGTTGATCTGAACAGCGAAAGTTGTTTGCTGCACCTTGCGCCGCTGAGTTTTGATGCATCGACGTTTGAACTGTGGGGTGCGTTGCTGCACGGCGGGCGTTGTGTGTTGAGTTCGGAGAGAGTTCCGACGCCGCAGAATCTCGGAGAGATGATCGAGAGGTATGCGGTCGACACGATGTGGCTCACGGCGTCGCTCTACAACAGCGTGATCGATGAGGCGCCCGAAGCGCTCGCAGGTTTAAAGCAGTTGCTGATCGGAGGCGAGGCGTTATCGGAATGGCATGTCAGCGAAGGGCTCAGATGTTTAGTCGATACCGCGATCATCAACGGCTATGGACCAACGGAAGGGACTACCTTCACGTGTTGTTATCGAATCAAGAATGGCGAGGAATGGAATTATGGAATACCGATTGGTGGCGCCATCAACAACACGCAGATCTATGTGTTGGACCGTAAGCAACAGGTTGTTCCGGTTGGAGTAGTCGGTGAGTTGTATATCGGCGGAGCAGGGCTCGCTCGCGGGTATCTGCGCGAGGCTGAGTTGACGGCGGAGCGTTTTGTGCCGAACCCGTACGGTAGAGAGAGCGGAGAGCGACTGTACCGGACTGGAGACATGGTGCGCTTCCTGCCCGATGGCCGGCTCGAGTTCATGGGCCGCGTGGACCATCAGGTGAAAGTGCGTGGGCATCGCATTGAGATGGGTGAGATTGAGACGGTGCTGGAGCGACATGGAAGCGTTCGCGAAGCGGCAGTTTTGGCGCGAGAGGATGTTCCCGGTGAGAAGCGACTTGTCGCGTACGTGGTCAAGCAGCCGGAGAGTGTGGTTACGGTTACGCAGTTGCTCGAGTATGTGAGTAACAAGTTGCCGCTTTACATGGCGCCGAGCGCATTCGTGATGCTGGACGAGATGCCGCTGACGCCGAACGGGAAGATCGACCGACGCGCGTTGCCGGCGCCGGAGCAAGCTCGACCAGAGCTCGAACAAGGCTACGTCAGCCCGCGGATGCCGACTGAAGAGATCGTGGCTGGTGTTTGGGCGCAGGTGTTGCGCGTCGAGCAGGTGGGAATTGACGACGACTTTTTTGAGCTTGGCGGGCACTCGTTGCTGGCTACGCAGGTGATCTCCAGGGTGCGTGAGTTGTTCAACGTGGAGATTGAGCTGCGCGTGATGTTTGCGCAGCCGACGGTGCGCGCGCTGGCAGAGGTGATCGAGGAGAAGCTGAGAGTCGACGATGGGCTTGCTGCGCCGGCGGTGGTTCCGGTCGGGCGAGACGTCGCAATCCCGCTGTCGTTTGCGCAGCAACGGTTGTGGTTTTTGGACCAGTTGGAGCCTGGGAGTTCGTTCTATCACATTCCGGCGGCAGTGAGGCTGCGCGGCGAGTTGGATTTTATGGCGCTGGAGCGGAGCTTCAGAGAAGTGATCAGGCGGCATGAGTCGTTGCGCACGCGGTTTGGAGTAGTGGATGGAGTGCCGGTGCAACTGATCGATCAAGCGCCGGAATTTAGGTTAACGGTCCTTGAGGTAAGCAGTGAAGCGGAAGCGCAGCGAGTGGCTGGTGAGGAATCACAACGGCCGTTTGATCTTTCTAGTGGTCCAATGTTACGCGCGAGCGTGTTGCGGTTGAGTGAGCAGGAGCATGTGCTGTTGTGCACGATGCACCACATTATCAGTGACGGCTGGTCCATGGGCGTGCTCATCCGTGAGTTGACCACGCTTTACGCGGCGTTTGTACAGGGTGAGCCTTCGCCGCTCCAGGAACTGTCGATTCAGTATGCCGACTATGCGCACTGGCAACGCGAGTGGCTGCAGGGCGAAGTGCTGGAGAAGCAGCTTAGCTACTGGAAGCAACAGATGGAAGGCGCGCCGGCAGTGCTTGAGCTGCCGACCGATTACCCGCGGCCCGCGGTGCAGACCTTCAACGGTGCGCATCAGTCGATGACCTTGCCCGCAGAGCTGACTGCGGGGCTGAAAGCGCTGACGCAGCGCGAGGGCGTGACGTTGTTCATGACTCTACTTGCAGCGTTTCAGACGTTGTTGTGGCGCTACAGCGGGCAGGAAGACATCGTGGTGAGCACCGGGATCGCAAACCGCAACCGAGCGGAGACTGAGCCGTTGATCGGGTTCTTCGTGAACACACTCGTGTTGCGGACGGACCTGTCGGGCGAGCCTGCGTTCACGGAGTTGCTGCGACGCGTGCGCGAGGTGACGTTGGGAGCATACGCACACCAAGACGTGCCGTTTGAGTTGCTCGTAGAGGCGCTCGCGCCGGAGCGTGACGCGCGGTACACGCCGTTGTTCCAGGTGATGCTGGTGTTGCAAAACGCACGCGTGGGCGAAGCGGTGAAGCTGGCGGGGCTGGAAGTCAGCGGCGCCGGCGGTGAGAGCGACACGGCAAAGTTTGACCTGACGATGTTTGTCGAGGAGCGTGGCGAAGAGTTGTGGGTGGTGCTGGAGTACAACACGGACCTGTTCGCGCAGTCCACAATCGAGCAGATGCTGGAGAGCTTCCGGCGACTAGTCGAAGGGATCGTGGCGGCACCGGAGCAGAGCATCACCACCATAGAAATGATCGACACGGAAGAGCGGCGGCGATTAACGGGACGTGGTGGCGAGAGCCTGAGCGCGGATGCGGAGTTCGTGAGCGTGGCCCACATGTTCGAAGCGGCAGTGGCGCGCAATCCGGAGGCGGCGGCAATCGAGTGTGGTGAGCGTCGCGTGGCTTATGGCGAACTGGACCAGCGGGCCAACACGCTCGCGAACTACCTGCTCGACCACCGAGCTGGACCAGGAACGATCGTCGCGCTGCTGATGGAGCAGATGAGCGAGACGATCGTCGGAATACTCGGGAGTTTGAAAGCGGGCGCGGCGTTCATGCCTTTAGATGTGCGGCAGCCAGCGGCGCGTTTGCGGAAGCTGATGGAACTTGCGCCGCCGGAGTTTCTGCTGACCGAGACGAAAGTTGTTGCCGCGCTGGACCACCAACTGGTGAATACGAAGGTATTGTGCGTGGATGGGCCAGAGTTTCTGAACTATTACAACCCTGAAGCGCCGCGCGTGAACAGCGACCCGGACCAACTGAGCTACATCTACTTCACATCAGGTTCGAGCGGGACCCCGAAAGCGATCGCCGGACGTTTGAAGGGGATTGCGCACTTCATTAACTGGGAGATCGAAGAGTTAGGTGTAGGCGCCGGAGTGCGCGTGAGCCAACTCCTGTCGCCTTCGTTCGATGGATCATTGCGCGACATATTCCTGCCGCTGTGTGCAGGCGGTGTGGTGTGCGTGCCGGAGCGGCGCGAGCAGATCCTGGAAGGACGCGGATTGGTGCAGTGGCTTGAGCAGGCGCGGATCGAAGTTGTGCACTGCGTGCCGTCAGTGTTTCGCGCGCTCGTGAATGAAGACTTGCGTGCTGAAGAACTGAGTTCTTTGCGCTATGTGGTGATGGCGGGCGAGGCGCTCGTCGGACGTGATGTCGCGAAGTGGAAAGCAGTGTACGGCCAGCGCGTGGGCCTCGTGAATCTGTACGGCACAAGCGAGACGACGATGGCGAAGTTCAGCTATCGCGTAAGTCAAGGAGACGAGGAACGAGAAGTAATGCCGATCGGGAAGCCGATCGCAGGCGCGGAAGCCTATCTGCTGGATGAACGTGGTGAGCCGTGCGGGCGCGGGATGGTGGGCGAGATCTACATCCGCACGCCGTACCGTTCCCTCGGTTACTACAACCAACCGGAGTTGACCGCAGCGGTGTTTGTACCGAACCCGTTCTCCACAGATCCGAATGACCTAGTCCACAAGACCGGCGACATGGGACGGGTGCTTGAGGATGGGAATTTCGAGTACCTCGGACGACGCGATGAGCAGGTAAAGGTGCGTGGCGCACGTGTGGAGTTGAAGGAAGTTGAGAACGCGGTGCGCGGTCAGGCAGGCGTGCTGGACGTGGCGGTGATTGAGCGTGAGGACGGCAGCGGCTACACGTACCTGTGCGCATACCTTGTGCTGGCGGAAGGCGTGCAGACGGTAGACGTGGCGGAAGGGGTAGCACAGGAACTGCCGGACTACATGGTGCCGAGCGCGTACGTGGAACTCGAAGAGTTGCCGCGGACGATCAGCGGGAAGGTTGATCGGCGTGCGTTGCCGGCGGTTGGCGCAGAGGGAAGTGGAGTGGAGTACGTGGCGCCGCGGACGGCGGTGGAAGAGTTGCTGGTGGAGAGTTGGAAACAGTTACTCGCCAGAGAGCGCATCGGGATCGAGGATAACTTCTTCCGTCTCGGCGGGCACTCGTTATTGGCGACGCAGGTGATGTCGCGGGTGCGCGAGACGTTCGGCGTGGAAGTAGGGCTGCGGGTGTTGTTTGAGCGGCCGACGGTGCGCGGGTTGGGCGAAGCGATCGAGGAGCAGTTGCGCGGAGAAGCACAGGCAGCGCCTGCGATCGCGAAGGTGTCGCGTGAAGGCGAGTTGCGGCTGTCGTATGCGCAGCAGCGCCTGTGGTTCCTGGACCAACTGGAGCCGGGCAGTTCGTTCTACAACATTCCCGCTGCAGTGAGGCTGCGCGGCACGTTGGACCTTGCAGCGCTGGAGCAGAGCTTCAGGGAAGTGATCCGGCGGCATGAATCGTTGCGCACAAGGTTCGGCGTAGTTAACAGAACGCCAGTGCAACTGATTGATGAAGGGCAGGACTTTAGCTTCGCGGTGCTCGACGTAAGCAGTGAAGCAGAAGCGCGGAGAGTAGCTAGTGAAGAGTCACAGCGACCGTTCGACCTTTCCACTGGTCCATTGCTGCGCGCGAGTTTGCTGCGGTTGAGTGAGCAGGAGCATGTGTTGCTGTGCACGATGCACCACATCATCAGCGACGGCTGGTCCATGGGCGTCCTGATCCGTGAGCTGACCACGCTTTACGAAGCATATGCCACCGGACAGGAGTCACCGTTGCCGGAGCTCTCGATCCAGTATGCAGATTACGCGCATTGGCAGCGCGAATGGTTGCAAGGCGAGGTGCTGGAGACCCAGCTCAACTACTGGAAGCAGCAGATGGACGGAGCGCCGGCCGTGCTGGAGTTGCCGACGGATTATCCACGACCTCCTGTTCAGACCTTCAACGGTGCACATCAGTCGTTGACCTTGCCGGCAGAGCTAACTGCGGGGCTGAAGGCGCTGACGCAGCGCGAAGGTGTGACGCTGTTCATGACTTTACTGGCAGCCTTCCAGACGTTGTTGTGGCGCTACAGCGGGCAGGAAGACATCGTGGTGAGCACCGGAATCGCGAACCGCAACCGTGCGGAGACAGAGCCGCTGATCGGGTTCTTCGTGAACACCCTGGTCTTGCGAACAGACTTGTCAGGTGAACCGTCCTTCACCGAATTACTGCGGCGAGTACGTGAGGTGACGCTCGGAGCGTATGCACATCAGGACGTGCCGTTTGAGCTTCTTGTCGAAGCCCTCGCGCCGGAACGTGATGCGCGGTACACGCCGCTGTTCCAGGTAATGTTCGTACTACAGAACGCGCCGATGTCAGAAGAGTCGAAGCTTGAAGGATTGCAGGTAAGCAGATTGGGTGGCGAAAGCGGGACAGCGAAATTTGACCTGACGCTGTTTGTCGAAGAGCGCGGCGAAGAGCTTGGTCTGGTGCTGGAGTACAACACGGACCTGTTCGCTAGTGCGACGATCGTTGAGATGCTGGAGAGCTTCCGCCGGCTGGTGGAAGGTATCGTCGCCGCACCGGAGCAGAGCATCGGCAGCATTGAAATGATCGACGCCAACGAGCGCCTCGAACTGATCGAATCATGGACATGATTTACATGATTTTCACGATTTACATGATTTCAGCATTTACATGTAAATCTTGAAAATCTTGTAAATCATGTCCAACCAACCAATAGCATGAACAAACACAACATCACGCAGATGTTCGAGGCAGCCGCGGCGGGCAATCCACACGCGGTGGCGATCGAGTGTGGAAAGCGTCGGCTGAGTTACGGTGAACTGGACCAGCGGGCCAACACACTCGCGAACTACCTGCTGAACAACGGTGCTGGACCAGGAACAATCGTTGCGCTTTTGACCAGAGACATGAGCGAGACGATCGTCGGGATACTGGGAACTTTGAAAGCAGGCGCAGCATTCATGCCCCTCGATGTGAGACAGCCGGAAGCACGTTTGCGAAAGCTGATGGAACTTGCGCCGCCGGAGTTTCTCCTGACGGAAACGAAAGTTGTCGCGACGCTGCGCCAGGAACTGTTGAATGCAAAGGTAATCTGCGTGGATGGGCCAGATTTTCTCAAGTATCACAACCCCGAAACACCGCGCGTGAACAGCGACCCGGACCAACTGAGCTACATCTACTTCACGTCAGGTTCGAGCGGCACACCGAAAGCGATCGCCGGACGGCTGAAAGGCATCGCGCACTTCATCAACTGGGAGATCGAAGAGTTGGGCGCAGGAGCCGGCGTCCGGGTGAGCCAACTGCTTTCGCCATCCTTCGATGGCTCGTTGCGCGACATATTCCTGCCGCTGTGTGCGGGCGGCACGGTGTGCGTGCCGGAGCGGCGCGAGCAGGTGCTCGAAGGACGCGGGTTGGTGCGATGGCTTGAGCGAGCACGGATCGAAGTAATGCACTGCGTGCCATCAGTGTTTCGAGCGCTTGTGAATGAAGACTTGCGTGCTGATGAGTTGAAGGCGTTGCGCTATGTGGTAATGGCAGGCGAGGCGCTGGTTGGACGTGACGTCGCGAAGTGGAAAGCAGTGTACGGCGAGCGTGTGGGCCTCGTGAACCTGTACGGCACAAGCGAGACGACGATGGCGAAGTTCAGCTATCGCGTTGGCCCAGGCGACGAAGAACGCGAGGTGATTCCGATCGGCAAGCCGATCCCCGGCGCCGCGGCACTCGTAGTCGATGAGAAAAACCAACCTTGCCTGCCGGGAATCGTCGGCGAGATCTACATCCGCACGCCGTATCGTTCGCTTGGTTACTACAACCAACCAGAGTTGACGGCAGCGGTGTTTGTGCCGAACCCGTTCTCCACAGATCCGAATGACCTGGTCCACAGAACAGGCGACATGGGCCGCGTCCTGGAGGATGGGAACTTCGAATACCTCGGCCGGCGCGATGAGCAGGTGAAGGTGCGCGGCGCACGTGTAGAACTGAAAGAAGTAGAGAATTCGGTGCGCGGTCAGGCAGGCGTGCTGGACGTCGCGGTGATCGAGCGTGAAGACGGAAGTGGTTACACCTACCTGTGCGCGTACCTGGTGCTGGCCGAAGGCGTGCAGGCGGTCGACGTGGCAGAAGGAATCGCGCAGGAACTGCCGGATTACATGGTGCCGAGCGCATACGTCGAACTGCCGGAGTTACCGCGGACGATCAGCGGAAAAGTGGACCGCCGTGCATTGCCCGCGCTCGCAGGAGAAGGCGGCGGAGCAGAATACGTCGCGCCGCAAACGCCAGTGGAACAGTTGCTGGTCGAGAGCTGGCAGCAGTTGCTAAGGCGGGATCGAGTCGGAATCGACGACAACTTCTTCCGTCTGGGCGGTCACTCACTGCTCGCGACGCAAGTGATTTCGCGCATCCGAAGGACATTCCAAATAGAAGTACCGCTCCGTGTGTTGTTTGAGGCCCCTACGGTGAGGCAGTTGGCTCTCGCCGTGACGCAAATGCAGGTCGAGCAGCGCGACACTGATCACACGGGTTCAGAAATCACGCGGCAACAAGGCGAGCGCCGTACTTTCCCACTCTCATTCGCCCAACAACGTCTGTGGTTCTCGGATCAGTTGGAACCAGGTAATCCGGCTTACAACATTCCCGCCGCATTCCGCATGACCGGATGCCTCGACATCGCAGCGCTCCAGCGAGCCTTCAACGAGATCACTCGACGCCACGAAATCCTACGAACCACGTTTGTGATTGCGAACGGGCAGCCGGTGCAGATGATCTCGCCGGCTGCGGCGACGAGTTTCCGCTACATCGACCTCAGCGACCTGATCGAAACAGAGCGAGACGCTGAAGTGCGCCGCTGGTCCAGCACTGAAGCCCAGCAGCGCTTCGATCTGTCGAGTGGTCCATTGCTGCGTGTCGTCGTACTGCGACTCGGCGAAGACGATCACGTGCTGTTGTTTACGATGCATCACATCATCTCTGATGGATGGTCTATGGGCGTGATCGTCCGTGAGGTGACTGCGCTTTACGACGCTTACCGCAGAGGGTGCCCATCACCGTTACCCGACTTGACCATCCAGTACGCAGATTACGCGGTGTGGCAGAGACAATGGTTGCAGGGATCTGTTTTAGACACGCAGCTTGCGTACTGGAAGTCGCGGCTCGGAACGAAACTCACCGCGCTCGAATTGCCCACCGATCGTCCTCGCTCCTCAGTGCGCACAAACGCAGGCGCGACGAAACACTTCACACTCTCAGCAGATCTCTCAAACGCACTCAACGAACTCACGCGCCGGCACGGAGTGACACTGTTCATCACGCTGCTGGCCGCGTTCAAGACATTGCTCTGGCGATATACGGGCCAGGACGACATCGTCGTCGGCTCACCAATCTCCGGACGCAATCGCGTCGAAACCGAATCGTTGATCGGGTTCTTCATCAACACACTCGTCCTGCGCACCGACTTCTCAGGCGATCCAACGTTCATCGAACTACTTCAGCGCGTGAAGGAAGTCACACTCGGCGCCGAGGCGCACCAGGACGTGCCGTTCGAGAAGCTAGTCGAAGAGCTGCAGCCTGAGCGGCAGGGCAACTATGCGCCGTGGTTTCAGGTGTGGTTTGTTCTCGAGAACGCAGCGATGAACAGACCATCGACGAAGCTACCGGAGTTGACCATCAGCCACATGGGCGCCGCGACCAAGACAGCTCAATTCCCTCTAACGCTCGCGATGTCGGAATCCGAGGAGATGATCGGAGGAGGACTGACGTACAGCACCGACCTCTTCGACGATGACACTGTCTCTGAAATGGTCGAACGGTTTATTACTTTGCTTGAAGGTGTGACGGCGCATCCCGATTGGCGGGTGATGGAGATTCGGCTTGATAAGCACGATGTGCCGAGTGACATTGAGGTTTATGAGGCCGAGTTCAGTTTGTGACAGGATTTTCAGGATTTTCAGGATTAACTAGATATGACAAAAGATCTATACAGGTTGGCAGACTCGACCACTGTTGAACCATTGGTGGATAGATGGGCGGCGTGGGCCAACGTGATCGCGCCGGTCGCGAGCAGCCTCCACTTGAAGAATTATCAAATCAAGCTGCTTGAATCTTTCCTGAAGGATCCGGGTGTGCATGCAGAGGCGTGCCAGAATCCGAGACTGCGTAGTGGTCCATTTGTCGATATCAGTCCCACGAGAATTGACGACGTGCGACAGTTCCTCACGACCATGAAAGCCGGCATGCAGGAGAATCTCGAATTCGCAAACAGCTTGATAGCGTTTCACAATCTGCTCGCGAAAGAGTCGACCGGAGCGAGTCTTGAACCCTACTACCAACGGTTGCCGCAACCGCTACATGGATACGTCGAATTGCTCTACGACTATTACGATCACCCGATCGTGCGCTGCGTCGAAAGCTTGCTTTATGAGAGTCCATACTATCGCGACGCACGGCAGTCGTTCCGAATGTTCACGGAGATAAACGACCATACGCGCCCTTTCTTCCAGAGCACTCCGCGCCTGCGCGACAGTTCGCAGGTTGACTGGACGATGCCCTTTGCAGATTCGCGCGTCGACGAGTTTTTCAGGTTGGACCACTCTCCCCAGCCTCTCGGCTACATTCGCGAGATGCTTGACCTCGATGCCGCGTCGGATCCGCTGCTGTTATCGCTCTTGTCGGACCAGCCTCTGCCTCCGCGCGAGAGATGGAACGATTCGGAAGTTCGCATTCGCACTCTCGGACATGCGGCGGCGCTGATCGAATGGAATAATAATTCGATTCTCGTCGATCCTTTCGTGAGTGTGATTCCGAGCGAAGGCGGGATTGAGCGCTTCAGCTATTCTTCGCTGCCTGAAAAGATCGATTACGTTTTGATCACGCATCTTCACCAGGACCACTTCTGCCTCGAAACACTGTTGCGCCTGAGGCATAAAGTCGATTGCGTTGTCGTTCCGCGTTCGTTTGGCATGTTCTATGGCGATCTTTCACTCAAGCTGTTGTTGCGGAAGATCGGGTTCAGAAACGTAGTCGAGCTCGACTCGCTTGAATCGATTGAGCTGCCCGGTGGTGAGATCATCGCGGTGCCGTTCCTTGGTGAACACGCCGATCTTCCGCATGGCAAGACCGGATACGTGATTCGCGCAGGACACCAGCAAATTCTTCTCGGCGCGGATTCGGATTGTCTCGACCGCCGCATGTATGAGCATTTGCGTCGTATTCTTGGACCAGTGCAGACAGTGTTTCTCGGCATGGAGTGTGTTGGCGCACCGTTGAGCTGGTCGTGTGGACCACTCTTACCTGCGATACCTGAATTCGCCAAGGATCAATCGCGACGATGTCATGGTTGCGATTCGCGTCGCGCGTTGGAACTGCTGCAGGCCGTGGGCGCAAACCGAATCTATATCTACGCGATGGGCCTCGAACCGTGGATGGAGCATCTGCTCGGTCTCGCATATACAGAGGACGCTCAGCAGATCAAAGAAGCGCGGCGGCTCGTCTCGGCAGCGCGAGAAAAAGGCTTTGAAGATGCGGCCATCGTGTTTGGCAAATCGGAAATCTTCCTCACCTCTCAATCGGCAAGATCTTCAATCTCACATCCTGTTTTCATCCCGGCTCCGGCCCGCATCGAGCAGACTGAAGATCAGTTCTCCTTTTGAAAGTGGTCTGCCTTGATGCCAATAACGAAGTGCTCCGGAGGAGCACAATGTTTGTAGCCTCGGCCTCACATAAAACGCGCGCTCCAGCGGAGCGGAATGTTATTTGGCGTGCTCACTTTACATTCCGCTCCTAACGGAGCGATATCACCCGTTACGTCAAAGCTATAAACATCTTGCTCCTCTGGAGCAAGGAACCTTGGAGAACACCAAAGAGCACTCTTAATTGCCCGAGGTCAGAGTATGAACAGCGTTCAGTCAAAGACACTGACATTCGACCGAGAACTTATTGAAGAACGCGATTACTGGGTCGAAAAACTTTCGCACGCATCCGGTTCGGCTAGTCTGCGATTGGACCATGACCGGGCGGCGTCCGACGTTTCGGAGATCAGCGCCGTCGAGATCAACCTACCTCACGCAACGATCGCCAAGCTCGCAAAGATCACAGGCGACTCACCGTTCCTGGTGAATGCCGTGCTCATGGCGACGTTGAAGATCTGTCTTTATAAGTACACGGGCAGCAATACAGTCACCGTAGGCACTCCCTGCCGGCGAAGAGATGAAGGCCCAGCTCCGAAGCCGAATGCGCTCGCGATGATCGATCACGTCGATGGTCAATTGACGGTGCGCGAGTTCTTGATGAATGTGCGTGCGACCCTCGTCGACGGATACGCGAGACAGAATTACCCGTTTGCGCGTTTGGTGAAAGACCTGGGACTCGAAACGAGCAGGTGCCCGCTCTTCGACATCGCACTCGTCTTCCAAAACATTCATGGACCACTGCCGGAACTTACAAACGACATCACGATCACATTCGTAAAATCTGAAATCGGAATATCGGGACGCGTCGAGTATCGCAGTAAGCTCTTTAACAACGACACAATCGAACGTCTGACGACGCACTGGATGAACCTCTTGAACGCGGCACTCGATAACGTCGAGACACGAATCTGTGATCTTCAGATGTTAACTGACGCTGAGCGGCATCAGTTGCTCGTCGAATGGAACGACACGGCAACAGCATTCGCGAATGATTCATGTATTCACGAGTTGTTTGAAGCGCAGGCTGTTAAGTCGCCGGAAGCTGTTGCGCTCGTCTTTGATGGTGAGCAGCTAAGTTATCGCGAGCTGAACGAGCGTGCGAACCAGTTGGCCCGACACCTGCGCACCCGTGGCGTAGGACCTGAGACGCTCGTGGCCGTTTGCATGGAGCGTTGTTTCGAATTGGTTATCGGTGTGCTCGGCGTTCTCAAAGCCGGCGGGGCCTATGTGCCTTTGGATTCGGCGAATCCAGGAGAGCGACTGGCGTTCGTGTTGAACGATACTCACGCACGCGTGCTCCTTTCTAAAGAATCACTGCTGGAAAAGCTGACTGCATGCGACGCCGAACTCGTTTGCCTCGGTCGCGACTGGGAGATTATCAGTCGCGAGTCATCTGAGAACCTCGCGCGCTCAGCGACGCCCGACAATCTTGCATACGTGATCTATACGTCCGGCTCAACGGGTCAGCCGAAGGGCGTCATGATCAAGCATCAGGGCGTTTGCAATCTTGCTGAAGCACAGTCACGTGCTTTCGGTGTGCGCGCGGACAGTCGCGTACTCCAATTCGCGCCGAGCTGTTTCGATGCCTCAGTGTCCGAAATCTTCATGGCGCTCACGACCGGCGCCGCGTTGTGTCTCGGAAATCGAAACGATCTTTTCTACGGTTCTGCACTTGCCGGGTTGTTGCACGAGCAGTCGATCACAACCGTGACGCTGCCTCCGACGGCTTTGTCCACACTGACTGACGACGAGTTCAGCGCATTAGAGACGATCATCGTCGCTGGAGAAAGTTGTCCGGCAGGGATCGCGGCGCGCTGGTCCAACGGACGGAATTTCTTCAACGCTTATGGACCGACTGAAGTCACCGTCTGCGCCTCGATAATGAAATGCACGGCAGAGTATCCGGATGGACCACCAATCGGTTATCCGATGTCGAACATGCAGATCTACCTGCTGGACTCTGACTTGCAGCCGGTACCTTGCGGTGTGCCCGGCGAGCTATACGTCGGCGGCGCCGGTGTCGGGCGCGGCTATCTCAACCGTCCGGAATTGACGGCAGAAAAGTTCATACCTGATCCACTCAGCGAACAGGCAGGTGCTCGTCTATATAAAACCGGCGATCTCGCCATGTACCAGCCAGACGGAGCGATCGCGTTTCTGGGTCGGATCGATCATCAGGTGAAGTTGCGGGGTTACCGCATCGAGCTCGGAGAGATCGAGGCAGTGTTGGCAAAGCACCCGTCGGTTCGCGAAGCGGTTGTCATTGCACGCGACGACGTTCGCGGGTTGAAACGGCTGATCGCATACGTGGTTTCCAACGCGGAGTTATCTGCCGAGGCGCTCAAGACTTTTCTCAGCAACTGCCTGCCTGACTACATGATCCCCGCCGCGTTCGTGATGCTTGACGAACTGCCGCTAACAGTCAGCGGCAAGATCGATCGCCGCGCTCTGCCCGAGCCGGAGCAGCAGGACGACGAACAGAGCCTGGGCTTTGTTCCACCTGCAACCGCCATCGAGGAAATGCTGGCCGGAATCTGGAGTGAGTTGCTGGGTAAACGGCAAGTGGGCATACATCAGAGCTTTTTCGAACTCGGTGGTCACTCGCTGCTCGCAACACAGATTTTGTCGCGTGTGCGTGAAGTGTTCAAAGTCGAACTGCCACTCTTCGAACTATTCGAGCGACCCACGGTGGCCCAACAAGCAGCGAGTGTTGAAGCACTTCTGCGCGCGGGCGAACAACTCGACGCGCCGCCGATCGTGCGCGTTGCTCGAAACATCGATCTGCCTCTCTCGTTTGCACAGCAGCGCCTGTGGTTCCTCGATCAACTCAAACCAAACAGCTCCTTCTACAACATACCTTCAGCAGTGCGACTCCGAGGCACTCTCGACATCGCCGCACTGGAGCAGAGCTTCAGAGAAATCACTCGCCGGCACGAACCGCTGCGCACAAGGTTTGGACTCGTCGACGGAGTGCCGCTGCAACTGATCGACGAACCGCAGGATTTTCACTTACCCGTATTTGATCTTCGAACAGTGGACGAGGCAGAGCGAGAAGCAGATGCACGCAGCCTGGCCGCAGTGGAAGCACAACGACCGTTCGACCTTTCGTCTGGTCCATTGCTGCGGGCCAGCGTCGTGCGCCTCGCGGACGACGATCACATGCTGTTGTGCACCATGCATCACATCATCAGTGACGGCTGGTCCATGGGAGTGCTGATTCGCGAACTGACGACGCTTTACGAAGCCTACTCAACCGGCCGCAATTCGCCGTTGCCGGACCTCGAGATCCAGTACGCCGACTTTGCGCACTGGCAGCGAGCATGGCTGCAGGGCGAAGTGCTGGAAAAACAGCTTGCATACTGGAAGAAGCAGTTGGCTGGAGCGCCGGCGGTGCTGGAACTTCCGACCGACTATTCACGACCTGCGGTGCAGACTTACTCCGGCGCAACGCAGTTCTTCGTACTGCCTGCTGCGTTACGCGAGCAGCTCGAGGATCTTTCGCGGACCAACAGCGCAACGCTTTTCATGACGTTGCTTGCAGCCTTTCAGACTTTACTCTCGCGCTACAGCCGCCAGTCGGACGTCGTAGTTGGTTCACCGATCGCCAACCGCAATCGCGCCGAAACCGAGAGCCTGATCGGTTTCTTCGTCAACACCCTCGTGTTGCGCACGGATCTTTCCGGCGATCCGTCGTTCCGCGAATTGCTCGGACGCGTGAGGGAAGTGGCGCTCGGCGCGTACGCGCATCAGGACGTTCCGTTCGAGTTGCTGGTTGAGGAGTTGCAACCGGAGCGAAGCCTGGCCCACACGCCTCTGTTTCAAGTGGTGTTCACTCTGCAAAATGCGCCGATGCCGCGAGCGGAGTTGGACAAACTGAGCGTGGCTGGCCTGGCAGTGGAACGCGCAACTGCGAAGTTTGATCTCGGACTCAACATCAGCGGCACGCCAGGCGAGCTGCAGGGCGCACTCGAATACAACACAGACTTGTTTGACGCGGCGACGATCCGTCGCATGGTAAGCCACCTTGAGATCCTGCTCGCGAACGTGGTGAGCAATCCGGACCAGAGGCTTTCAGAGTTGCCGTTGCTCACGCCGGCGGAAGTCGAGCACGTTGTGTTTGAGTGGAACGACACGGCGGTGGACTACCCGCGTGAGAAGTGCATTCACCAGTTGTTTGAAGTGCAGGTCGAGCGTACGCCTGAAGCAGTGGCTGTCATCTGCGCTGATCAGCAGTTGACTTACAGAGAACTCAACGAGCGCGCGAATCGACTGGCCCACTATCTACAAAGCAACGGAGCAGGACCGATCATCGGCATCTGCATGCAACGTTCAGTTGAAATGATGGTGGGGCTGCTTGGGATCCTGAAGTCGGGCGCTGCGTACGTTCCCGTTGACCCGCAACATCCAGCCGCTCGCGTCACATCGACATTAGCTGACGCCGGGGTCCGGCTCCTGTTGACGCAACGATCGCTCGCAGATCGCTGCGAAGGAGTCGCGACACTGTGCCTCGACGAAGAGCTGCCGGAGATGCCCGTCACTAATCCACGTGACACGGCACGTGCGGAAAACCTGGCGTACGTGATCTACACGTCAGGTTCGACGGGACAACCGAAAGGCGTGCGGATCTCGCACCGCTCGGCAGTCAATTACCTGTGCTGGGCCCGTGACACATACCTCCGCGAAGAAGTTCTCAACTCCGCGCTCTACTCATCGTTGGCTTTCGATCTGACAGTCACTTCGATCTATGTGCCGCTGATCAGCGGCGGTGCGACGATCGTGTTTGCAGAGCAAGAAGTGGGACGCGCGTTGGACCAGATCGTGAGAGACGAACGCGTAGGGCTGTTGAAGGTAACGCCAAGTCATCTCATGTTGCTCGCGGGAGAATTGGGAGTTGGACCAGAGCGGGAGACCGGACGTGTTGGAGTGAAGCGGCTGGTCGTAGGCGGCGAGGCGCTTTCGAGTCAGCTTGCGCGGGGAATACAGGATGGATTGGGCTCTGACGTCGAGATCTATAACGAGTATGGACCAACCGAGGCGACCGTGGGATGCATGATCTATCGCTACCAGCCGGCGCCGGCGGAACGGGCGATGGTGCCCATTGGACGGCCCGCGGCGAACATGCAGATCTACATTCTCGACGAGCGACTGAACCCGGTCGCGGATTACGTGGAAGGCGAGATCTACATCGGCGGCGTTGGCGTGGCTGAAGGGTATCAGGGCCGCGCCGAGCAGACCGCGGAGCGGTTCGTCGGTAATCCATTCCGGCAGGGTGAACGGATGTATCGCAGTGGCGACATGGGGCGGCGGCTGGCGAATGGTGAAGTGGAGTTTCTCGGCAGACGCGACCAGCAGGTGAAGGTCCGAGGTCACCGCGTGGAGTTAGACGAGCTGCGAGAGAAGTTAAACGAGCATCCCGACATCAGGGACAGCGTGGTGGTGATCACGGGTCACGGAGCGGAAGCAGTTTTGGTGGCGTATTACGTGTCACGGCAGGAGTTGGAAGTGGGCAAGCTGAGAGTTTGGCTGCGCGATCGTGTAATTGAAGAAACGATCCCGAATGTGTTTGTGCGTTTGAAGAGGATGCCGCTGACGGTGAATGGGAAGATCAATTACGCAGCGTTGCCTGCGCCGGAACACATACGTCCGAAGATGGCCCAGTCGTATGTCGCGCCGCGCACGCCGACTGAAGAAATCTTAGCCGGCATTTATGCCGACGTGCTTGGGCTGGAAAGAGTTGGCGTGCTCGATAACTTTTTCGAGATGGGCGGGCACTCGCTGCTCGCGACGCAGGTCATCGCGCGTTTGCGAGTGAGCTTCCAGATCGAAATGCCGTTGCGGCACATGTTCGAGCAACCGACCGTGGCGGGCCTCGCAGCGATCGTTATCGAAACGCAGGCCGCGCAGGCGGACAGCGACGAGATCGCACAGATACTGGAAGAGTTGAATCAGCTATCGGAAGACGAAGCAGAATCTTTGCTGCAACCAAAGTAGAGAGGACGGGCGTGATGATTATTGAGAAAGAGTTTACTGCTTCGCCGGGGAAGAAGTTGAGCGTTGAGTTGCCGGGCGCGGATGTGGATATCACCGGGTGGGACCAGGAACTGGTCTCGGTCAAAACGCGATTCAGCGGGAGAGATGACGAGATTGGTCGCTTCGCTTTTCATGAGAACTCAAACGGCGTGGAAATTTGTTCGCGGCAGATCGGAAACGAACATGGCTCTCCGAAAGATTTTAAGTTCGAGATAAGAGTCCCGAAGAAGTTTGATATCGAGATAAACCTGATCGCCGGCCGCATCAGCATCAACGATGTCACGGGTCACATAAAAGGCGTGAGCATGGCCGGCGACTTGAACCTGCGAGCTTTGAAAGGCGCGTTGAACCTCGAGACGATGGCCGGCAACATTTCTCTACTCAACTCGGAAGTCAGCGGCCAGGTTAAAACGATGGCGGGGCAGGTCGTCATGCAGGGCGTCAGTGGAAGCGTTCAGGGCTCATCGATGACGGGTGAGGTGGTCCACCGGAAGTCGCCTCAGCAGCTTCGGAAGTCGAATGGTGAGCTTCGACTTTTTCGAGCGGCGGGAGACATCATCGTGGGCCATGCACCTGCGGGCGCGGATCTGACTACGCTTGCGGGAAACATTCGCGTTCGTTCAGCCGTGGGTCTAGTTAAGGCGCAAACAAATGCGGGCAACATCGTGATTGATGCTGTCGACGGATCGGTGCGCGCGGCGACCATGGCAGGAGGCGCAAGCATTCGAATGGTGGGCCCGGCGGACGAGGGAAAACGCGACGTGGAGATCACCACGATGGGCGAAGTCACCGAGTTGACGGTTCCCGCGAATCTCTCGATGGAAGTAGAGATTGCGTTAGCTCAGACGGTCGATCGCGTTCGAGACTACCGGATCGTTAGTGACTTCGAGCTTCAGCAAAGCGATTCCGGTTCGTATTTGTATGGCACAGGCAGTTTCGCCGGTGGACGAAACAGAATAAGCATTAAGACGGTCAATGCAGATGTGTATTTGAGAAAAGGTGCATAACCTTCATCTCTCGCCGCTGATAGCCACAGATTAAGCAGATTATCCAGGAACATCTGTGTAATCTGTGGATAAAGTCCGCAATCCTCATCAACTCTTTGGTCCACTCCAGACAAAATGAGCACAGCAACAACTATCACGCACGAATTGATTCATGAGTGGTTCGCGGAGACTGCTGCCCGCTGTCCGCAGGCGGTGGCGATTGAATGTGGCGAGCGGCAGTTGAGTTATGAAGAAGTGGACCAGCGAGCGAACACGGTCGCGAACTACCTGCTGAACAACGGTGCTGGACCAGGGACCATCGTTGCGCTGGTGACGGGCGAGATGAGCGAGACGATCGTGGGGATACTGGGGAGTTTGAAAGCAGGCGCAGCGTTCATGCCCCTCGATGTGAGACAGCCGGCAGCGCGACTCCGGAAGCTGATGGAACTGGCGCCGCCGGAATTTCTGTTAACGGAGACGAAAGTTGTCGCCGCACTGGGCCAGGAACTGCTGAATGCGAAAGTAGTGTGCGTGGATGGGCCTGAGTTTCTGGAGTATCACAATCCGGTGGCGCCGCGCGTGAGCTGCGATCCGGATCAATTGAGCTACATCTACTTCACCTCAGGATCGACCGGAATACCGAAAGCGATCGCCGGACGTTTGAAGGGGATCGCGCACTTCATCAACTGGGAGATCGAAGAACTCGGAGTCGGCGCGGGAGTGCGCGTGAGCCAATTGTTGTCGCCTTCGTTCGATGGCTCGTTGCGGGACGTGTTCCTGCCGCTGTGTGCAGGCGGCACGGTGTGCATACCGGAGCGGCGCGAACAGATCTTGGAGGGACGCGGATTGGTGCAGTGGCTGGAGCAGGCGCGGATCGAAGTCGTGCACTGCGTGCCGTCAGTGTTTCGTGCGCTCGTGAATGAAGAATTGCGTGCGGATGAGTTGAGCGCGGTGCGGTACGTAGTGATGGCGGGCGAAGCGCTGGTCGGGCGTGACGTCGGCAAGTGGAAGGCAGTGTACGGCGAGCGTGTCGGGCTCGTGAACCTGTACGGCACGAGTGAGACGACGATGGCGAAGTTCTGCTATCGCGTGGCGCCGGGCGACGAGGAACGAGAAGTGATGCCGATCGGGAAACCGATCCCGGGTGCGCAGGCCCTCGTTCTTAATTCAAAAGGCGAGCCATGCAAACGCGGGATGGTGGGCGAGATCTACATCCGCACGCCGTATCGTTCACTTGGTTACTACAACCAACCGGAGTTGACGGCAGCGGTGTTCGTCCCGAACCCGTTCTCGGGTGATCCGAATGACCTGGTCCATAAGACCGGCGACATGGGACGTGTCCTTGAGGATGGAAATTTTGAGTACCTGGGACGACGCGATGAGCAAGTGAAAGTGCGTGGCGCACGCGTGGAACTGAAGGAAGTGGAAAATGCGGTGCGCGGTCAAGCGGGTGTGCTGGACGTGGCGGTGATCGAGCGTGAGGACGGCAGTGGCTACACGTACCTGTGCGCATACCTTGTGTTGGCTGAGGGCGTGCAGACGGTCGACGTGGCGGAAGGCGTAGCCCAGGAACTGCCGGACTACATGGTGCCGAGCGCATACGTAGAGCTTGAAGAGTTACCGCGGACGATCAGCGGGAAGGTTGATCGACGTGCGTTGCCTGCAGTAGGCGCAGAAGCAAGTGGAGTCGAGTACGTGGCGCCGCGGACGGCGGTTGAAGAGTTGCTGGTCGAGAGTTGGAAGCAGTTGCTCGCGAGAGAGCGCATCGGGATCGAGGACAACTTCTTTAGGCTGGGTGGGCACTCATTGCTGGCGACGCAGGTGATGTCGCGAGTGCGCGAGACGTTTGGAGTAGAGGTTGGATTGCGAGTGCTGTTTGAGCGGCCGACGGTGCGCGGGTTGGCAGAGGTGATCGAGGAGCAGTTGCGCGGGGCAGCGGGAGTTTCCACGCCAGCGATTCTTCCGGTTGTGCGAGATCGAGATCTGCCGCTCTCGTTTGCGCAGCAGCGGCTGTGGTTCCTGGACCAGCTTGAGCCAGGCAGTTCGTTCTATAACATTCACGCTGCAGTGCGACTGCGAGGCACGTTGGACCTCACCGCGCTTGAGCAGAGTTTCAGAGAAGTGATCCGGCGGCACGAATCGCTGCGCACGAGATTCGGCGTAGTAAACGGAGTGCCGGTGCAAGTGATCGATGAAGCGCCGGAGTTCAACTTAGCGGTGCTGGACGTAAGCAATGAAGCAGAAGCGCGGCGAGTAGCGACGGACGAGTCACAACGGTCGTTCGATCTTGCTGCTGGCCCATTGCTGCGCGCGAGTGTGCTGCGCTTGAGCGAGCAGGAACACGTGTTGCTGTGCACGATGCACCACATCATCAGCGACGGCTGGTCCATGGAGGTTCTCACGAGAGATCTCACCACCCTCTATCAAGTGTACTCAAAAGGTGAAGCTTCGCCCTTACCCGAACTGCCCATTCAGTACGCAGACTACGCGCACTGGCAGCGCGAATGGCTGCAAGGCGAAGTGCTTGAGACGCAGCTCAGCTACTGGAAGCAACAGTTAGCCGGCGTGCCTACTGCGTTGGAGTTGCCGACCGACTATCCACGGCCTGCAGTGCAAACATTCCGCGGCGCGCACCAGCTGTTGACCCTGTCGCCGGAATTGACAACAAGTCTCAAAGCGTTGACGCAGCGCGAAGGCGTGACGTTGTTCATGACCTTGCTCGCCACGTTCCAGACCCTGTTGTCACGCTACAGCGGACAGGACGGATTCGCTATCGGCACACCGATCGCCGGACGTAATCGCGCGGAGACGGAATCGCTCGTGGGGTTCTTCGTGAACACGCTCGTCCTGCGTACAGATCTCAGCGGCAGTCCCACGTTCGTCGAATTGCTGCGGCGCGTGAGAGAAGCAGCGCTCGGCGCATACGCGCATCAGGATGTGCCGTTCGAGTTGCTCGTCGAGGAACTGCAACCACAGCGCGACATGAGCCGGTCGCCGTTGTTCCAGGTGATGATGGTCTTCCACAACGCACCGGCGGCCGACGTGCAGACCAGCGGCAACCTCGAACTCGGTTCTATCGGTGTTGAAAACCAGACTGCGAAGTTTGACCTGACGTTAGCAGTCTCGGAAACGACGAATGGCCACCTGCACACGGTCTGGGAATACAACACGGATCTGTTCGCGCCCGCGACGATCGAGCGGATGATGAAACACTTCGAGGTGTTGCTCGATGGCGTGGTCCAGAATCCTGAGCGGCAACTCTCCGAGTTTCAACTGCTCACCGGCGAAGAGCGCGCACAAGTATTAACCGAGTGGAACAGCACCGCCGCGTATCCGCAGGACAAGTGCATTCACCAGCTATTGGAGCAGCAGGTCGATCGCACTCCCGACGCCATCGCCGTCGTAATCGATCACGCCCAAATAACTTACAGAGACTTGAATGACCGAGCGAACCGGCTTGCGCATCACTTGCGCGGTCTCGGAGTTGGTCCGGAAACGCTCGTCGGCATCTGCGTGACGCGCTCGATCGAGATGGTCGTTGGGTTGCTCGGAATTTTGAAAGCAGGCGGCGCGTACGTGCCTTTGGATCCTGCTTACCCGCACGAGCGTCTCTCGTTCATGATCGAAGACGCGCGCGTCTGTGTCCTCTTAACGCAACAAGCCCTGCTCGATTCGTTACCGCAGCATGCCTGCCACACACTGTGCCTCGATTCCGACTGGCCGGCCATCGCTTCCTGCTCTGCCGCAAACCCGCTCACCGAAACCACGCCGGATGACCTTGCTTACGTTATCTACACCTCCGGCTCGACCGGACAGCCGAAGGGCGTCCTGATCACTCACGCGAATGTCGGACGGCTTTTCGCTGCCACGCGTGCTGACTTCGACTTCAACGAACGCGATGTGTGGACGTTGTTCCACTCGTTCGCGTTCGACTTCTCAGTCTGGGAGCTTTGGGGCGCGCTGCTCTACGGCGGACGGTTGGTGATCGTGCCGTTCTGGGTCAGCCGCTCGCCGGAAGAATTCTCGCAACTGTTGATCAACGAGCGAGTCACAGTGCTGAACCAGACGCCTTCTGCGTTTCGACAATTGGCGCCAGTGATGGCCCAGGCGGGCAGTAACACGTTGAGGCTGATCATCTTCGGCGGTGAAGCGCTCGAGCTGCGAAGCCTCGCGCCGTGGATGGACCAGTTCGGCGACGAGCAGCCACGCTTGATCAACATGTACGGCATCACGGAGACGACGGTGCATGTGACGCAACGTCGTGTCGTCGCGGGCGATCGGCAAAGCGCGGGCAGTTTTATCGGTCGTGCTCTCGGCGATCTATCGATGTACATACTCGATCGCGGGATGCAGCCGGTGCCTGCCGGCGTGAACGGAGAACTATACGTCGGCGGAGCGGGAGTCGCGCGAGGTTACCTGCACCGGAGCGAACTGACTGCTGAACGTTTTGTGCCGCATCCGTACAGCGCGGAAGCAGGCGCGCGACTGTATCGCAGCGGCGACGTGGCGCGGTATCTCGCGAATGGCGAGATCGAATACGTGGGCCGCGCTGACAACCAGGTGAAGGTACGTGGCTATCGAGTGGAGTTGGGAGAGCTGCGAGAGAAGTTGAACGAGCACCGCGACGTGACCGACAGTCTCGTGGTCCTCGCCGGCGAGCTACTGGTCGGATATTACGTTTCGCAGCACGAGTTGCAGGCGGGAGAGTTGAGAGCGTGGCTGCGGGAACGAGTGATCGAGGAGACGATTCCGAACATCTTCGTTCACCTGAAAGCGATTCCGCTGACCATCAACGGAAAGATTGATTACTCCGCGTTGCCCGACATCGAACACATCAGGGCGAGCGTCGGCGGCCACAGTGAATCAGCACGCACGCCGGCGGAAGAGATCCTGTGCGCGATCTGGGCCGACCTGCTACATCTCGAACGCGTCAGTATTCATGACAACTTCTTCGAGCTTGGCGGCCACTCTCTGTTGGCGACACAACTCGTTTCGCGCATCCGTCTCGCGTTCAATGTCGAACTTCCGCTGCGGCGACTGTTTGAGCACCCAACGGTTTCGGCGCTTGCCGTCGTTATCGAAACGCAGTTGCGCGCAGACGCTGCGCCGGCGCCGCCGGAAATTCTAGCGGTCGCACGCGACGGCGCGCTGCCGCTTTCGTTTGCGCAGCAGCGGTTGTGGTTTTTGGACCAGTTTGAGGCGGGCAGTTCGTTCTATCACATTCCGGCGGCGGTGAGGTTGCGCGGCGACTTGGACCTCGAAGCGCTTGAGCAGAGTTTCAGGGAAGTGATCCGGCGGCATGAATCGTTGCGCACGAGGTTTGGAGTGGTGGACGGAGTGCCGGTGCAACTGATCGACGAAGCGGCGGAGTTTACGTTACCCGTGCTGGACGTAAGCAGTGAGGCAGAAGCGCGGCGAGTGGCGACTGAAGAGTCACAGCGGCCGTTCGATCTATCCGCTGGTCCACTGCTCCGCGCGAATGTGCTGCGGTTGAGTGAGCAGGAGCATGTGCTGGTTTGCACGATGCACCACATCATCAGCGACGGCTGGTCCATGGGCGTGCTGATCCGTGAGTTGACCGCTTTGTATGAAGCCTATGCGACCGGACAAGAGTCGCCGTTACCTGAGCTGTCGATTCAGTACGCAGATTATGCGCACTGGCAGCGCGAATGGCTGCAAGGCGAGGTGCTGGAGAAACAGCTTAGCTACTGGAAGCAGCAGATGGACGGCGCACCGCCTGTGCTTGAGCTGCCGACCGATTACCCGCGGCCCGCGGTGCAGACCTTCAACGGTGCGCATCAGTCGATGACCTTGCCCGTAGAGCTGACGACGGGGCTGAAAGCGCTGACGCAGCGTGAAGGCGTGACGTTGTTCATGACTTTACTGGCAGCCCTTCAGACGTTGTTGTGGCGCTACAGCGGGCAGGAAGACATCGTGGTCAGCACCGGGATCGCGAACCGCAACCGTGCGGAGACAGAGCCGCTGATCGGGTTCTTCGTGAACACGCTCGTGTTGCGAACAGACTTGTCAGGTGAACCGTCCTTCACCGAATTACTGCGGCGAGTACGTGAGGTGACGCTCGGAGCGTACGCACATCAGGACGTGCCTTTTGAGTTGCTCGTCGAAGCGTTGGCGCCGGAGCGGGACGCGCGCTACACGCCGTTGTTCCAGGTGATGCTGGTGCTACAGAACGCGCGTGTGGGCGACGAGGTGAGGCTGGCGGGGCTGGAGGTCAGTCGTGTTGGCGGTGAGAGCGGGACGGCCAAGTTTGATCTGACGATGTTTGTGGAAGAGCGCGGCGAAGAGTTGGGGTTGGCGCTGGAGTACAACACGGACCTGTTCGCGCAGTCGACAATCGAGCAGATGCTGGAGAGCTTCCGTCGCTTGGTCGAAGGGATCGTGGCGGCGCCGGAGCAGAGCATCACCAGCTTTGAGATGATCGATGCGGAAGAGCGTCGACGATTAACCGGACGTAGCAGCGAGAACCTGAGCGCGGGAACTGAGTTCGTGAGCGTCGCCCACATGTTCGAAGCGGCAGCCGCGCGAAATCCACAGGCGGCGGCAATCGAGTGTGGTGAGCGTCGGCTGAGTTATGGCGAATTGGACCAGCGAGCCAACACGTTGGCTAATTACCTGCTGAACAGCGGTGCTGGACCAGGAACGATCGTTGCGCTGCTGACGGGCGGCATGAGCGAGACGATCGTCGGAATACTCGGGAGTTTGAAAGCAGGCGCAGCGTTCATGCCCCTCGACGTGCGGCAGCCCGCTGCGCGTTTGCGAAAGCTGATGGAACTTGCGCCGCCGGAGTTTCTGCTGACCGAGACGAAAGTTGTCGCCGCACTGGGCCACCAACTGCTGAATGCAAAAGTAATCTGCGTGGATGGTCCAGAGTTTCTGGAGTATCACAACCCGGTAGCGCCGCGCGTGAACAGTGACCCGGATCAACTGAGCTACATCTACTTCACGTCAGGTTCGAGCGGCACGCCGAAAGCGATCGCGGGACGGCTGAAAGGGATCGCGCACTTCATTAACTGGGAGATCGAAGAGTTAGGTGTAGGCGCCGGAGTGCGCGTGAGCCAACTGCTGTCGCCATCGTTCGATGGCTCGTTGCGCGACGTGTTCCTGCCGCTGTGCGTGGGCGGTGTGGTGTGCGTGCCGGAGCGGCGCGAGCAGATTCTGGAAGGGCGCGGGTTGGTGCAGTGGCTGGAGCAGGCGCGGATCGAAGTTGTGCACTGTGTCCCATCCGTGTTTCGCGCGCTCGTGAATGAAGACTTGCGTGCTGAAGAACTGAGTTCTTTGCGCTATGTGGTGATGGCAGGCGAGGCGCTGGTCGGGCGTGATGTCGGAAAGTGGAAGGCAGTGTATGGCGAGCGCGTGGGTCTCGTGAATCTGTACGGCACAAGCGAGACGACGATGGCGAAGTTCAGCTATCGCGTGGCGCCGCGCGACGAGGAACGAGAAGTGATGCCGATCGGGAAACCGATCCCGGGTGCGGAAGCCTATCTGCTCGATGAACGCGGTGAGCCGTGCGGGCGCGGGATGGTGGGCGAGATCTACATCCGCACGCCGTATCGTTCGCTCGGTTACTACAACCAACCAGAATTAACAGCTCCGGTGTTCGTGCCGAACCCGTTCTCCTCAGATCCGAATGACCTGGTCCACAAGACGGGCGACATGGGACGCGTGCTGGAGGATGGGAACTTCGAGTACCTCGGACGACGTGATGAGCAAGTGAAAGTGCGTGGCGCACGCGTGGAGTTGAAGGAAGTGGAGAACGCGGTGCGCGGTCAGGCCGGCGTGCTGGACGTGGCGGTGATCGAACGCGAAGACGGGAGTGGTTACACGTACCTGTGCGCGTATCTCGTGCTGGATGAGGGTGTGCAGACGGTCGACGTGGCGGAAGGGGTCGCGCAGGAACTGCCGGACTACATGGTGCCGAGCGCGTACGTAGAGCTTGAAGAGTTGCCACGGACGATCAGCGGGAAGGTTGATCGTCGTGCACTGCCTGCGGTTGCCGCAGAAGGCAGTGGCGTTGAGTATGTGGCGCCGCGAACCGCGGTGGAAGAGTTACTGGTCGAGAGTTGGAAACAGTTGCTCGCAAGAGAACGAGTGGGCGTTGAGGACAATTTCTTCCGGCTCGGCGGGCATTCATTGCTGGCGACACAGGTGATGTCGCGTGTACGTGAGACGTTCGGCGTGGAAGTTGGGCTGCGAGTGTTGTTTGAACATCCGACGGTGCGCGGGTTGGGAGAAGCGATCGAGGAGCAGTTGCGCGGAGAAGCACAGGTGGCACCGTCGATCGCGAAGGTGTCGCGTGAAGGCGATCTGATGCTCTCGTTCGCGCAGCAGCGGTTGTGGTTCCTGGACCAGCTCGAACCCGGCAGCAACGCTTACAACATGGGAGCAGCCGTGCGGCTGCACGGCACGTTGGACCTCACCGCACTGGAACAGAGCTTCAGCGAAGTGATCCGGCGTCACGAATCGTTGCGCACGAGATTCGGCGTAGTAAACGGAGTGCCGGTGCAACTAATCGACGAAGCGCAGGCGTTCAGCTTACCGATATTGGACCTGAGCACAGTTGCTGAAGACGAACGCGAGGCAGAAGCGCGTCGAGTAGCGATCGAAGAATCCCAAACCTCGTTCAACCTGGCTGCTGGTCCACTGTTCCGCGTCAAGGTGCTGCGCTTGAGCGAGCACGAGCATGTGTTGCTCTGCACGATGCACCACATCATCAGCGACGGCTGGTCCATGGAAGTGCTAACCAGAGAGCTCACTGCCCTTTACGAAGCATACACACAGGGTCAGGAGTCGCCGTTACCAGAACTGCCGATTCAGTACGCAGACTACGCACACTGGCAGCGCGAATGGTTACAAGGCGAACGCCTCGACGAGCAGATCAACTACTGGCGACACCAATTGGCCACGGCTCCTCCAGTCCTCGACCTACCAACCGATCTGCCACGGCCCGCCATTCAGAGCTTACGCGGCGCAAGGCATTCGGTCGAACTATCGAAAGAGTTGTCGCAGGCACTGAAAGAGTTGAGCCGGCGGGAGGGCGTGACGTTGTTCATGACATTGCTTGCCGGATTTCAGGCGTTACTCTCGCGCTTCAGTGGCCAGCAACACATCGTCGTTGGCTCAGCGAGTGCCAACCGTTCGCGAACGGAAGTCGCAGGGTTGATCGGTTATTTCGTAAATCACCTCAGTCTATACACAGACATCTCAGGCGATCCCGGCTTCCGCGAGTTGCTCCGTCGAGTACGCAGCACGTGCTTCGAGGCGTATGCGCACCAGGACGTGCCGTTTGAGAAGCTCCTCGAGGAGTTGCGACTCGAGAGAGATCTGCGATATTCACCGCTGTTCCAGGTGATGTTTGTACTCCATCCACGGCAGGATGCCACCTCTGCGGACTCTCCTGCATCACCAAGCCTGTCTGCCCAGGAGATGCGGGTTGAACGTATCGGCGCGAACGTCGATCTAAATCTCTCCCTCGTTGAAGCCGGCAATCGCATCGTCGGAATCTTGGAGTACCGCACCGATCTCTTCCATTCAGACACGATCGAATACCTGGTTCAGGTCTACATTGAGCTGCTGGAGAAAGCAGTGGCGCAACCGGAGTTCACGCTTTCTCAGTATGAGCTACCCGCCGAACTTCAAGCCAAAGTAAAAGCCGCGCGAGCGCGCGAACAAAAACAGACTATCGCGATCGCTGCGACCTTCACCGCCGAGCCGCTCGAAGACTCGTTGAAGTTCTGGATGGACCAGCTCGATCTGCCGTCAAACATCGTGTTTGGACCATACAACCAGGTCTTTCAACAACTGCTCGATCCGTCGAGCCTCTTCGCGAAGAACGAGCACGGCGTCAACGTAGTGTTGCTGCGTTTCGAAGACTGGCTGCGCTATCTCGAAGACGATCACAACGAGATGCGGAACATCGAGCGCCACCTCAGCGATCTCGTCGACGCCTTCAAAGCAGCGCGGATGCAGCAGGCAGCTACGCCATTCATCGTCTGTGTTTGCCCCGCGGCTGACCCCGAACGCGCAGCGCTATTCCAGCAGATGGAAGAACTGCTCGCGTCTGAACTCAAGAACCTAAACGGCGTCTACTTTGTCAGCTCGTCGGAATTGATGTCCACTTACCCGGTTGAAAATTATTACGACTCCACGACCGACAAACTCGGACACGTTCCATACACACCTCTCTTCTTCAGCGCGCTCGGAACGACAATCGCCCGCAAGCTCCAGTCGTTGCGCAGGGCGCCTTACAAAGTGATCGTACTCGACTGCGATCAGACGCTCTGGAACGGAGTCTGCGCTGAAGACGGTGCACTCGGCATCGAGCCGCACAGGGAACTTCAGGAGTTCTTCGTCGCGCAACACGATGCGGGAATGCTGCTCTGCTTGTGCAGCAAGAACCAGGAAGAAGACGTGATCGAAGTTTTTGAGAAGCGCTCCGATATGCCGCTCAAGCGCGCACACCTTGCGAGCTACCGGATCAACTGGCGACCGAAGTCGGAGAACATCATCGCGCTGGCCCAGGAGCTGGACCTCGGACTCGACAGTTTTATTTTCGTCGACAACGATCCGCTTGAATGTGCGGAAGTGCAGGCTCGCTGTCCGGAAGTCCTGACACTCGAACTTCCGCAGCACGATATGAACAGGTTCCTGCGTAATGTGTGGGCCTTCGATCATCTGAACGTGACGGCTGAAGACAAGCAGCGGACCACTCTCTACCAGCAGAACCTCGAGCGCGAGCGGTTCCGCCGTGAGAGCTTCAACCTGCAGGAGTTTCTGACGCGGCTCGAGTTGAAGGTCGAGATCGCTGAGGCTGGACCACAGCACTGGGCGAGAGTCGCGCAGCTAACGCAGCGGACGAATCAGTTCAACATGTCGACTGTGAGGCGCACGGAAGCCGAAGTCGAGCAATTTTGCAACGGTGGACCGGGCCGCTGCCTGATCGTAAATGTCGAGGATCGCTTCGGGAGTTATGGATTGGTTGGCGTGATGATCTTCACCGAAGAAGGCGACGAAGCTATTCAGGTAGAGACACTGCTGCTGAGTTGTCGCGTGCTGGGCAGGGGAGTGGAAACGCGGATGCTGATCGAACTCGGCCGTGCGGCGCAGGTGCGTGGACGAAAGCGCGTGGACATCTACTACGTGCCTAGCAAAAAGAACGAGCCGGCGCTGAATGCGTTGCAGACGGTTGCTGGTCCATACAAAGAGCGTCGCGGCGATGGTTATGTGTTCAAGATTCCGGTGGAAGTCGCCCTCAATCTGTCGCCGTTCACTGGTGAGATGCCAGCCAAGCGAGTTGATACTCCTACGCTCAAGCGCGTTGTAGAAGTGCGTGCAAATTCAGCGCAGATTTCGAAGATTGCGAACGAGTTTTACGCGGCGGAGCAGGTACTCAACGCCATCGAATTGCAGAAGCAAACTGCGCGATCGCAGGAAGCGGGCGTTTACATCGCTCCGCGCACTCCGATCGAAGAGATCATGGCTGAGATCTGGGCTGCAGTGCTCGGCGTCAGCCAGGTCGGCGTCAACGACAACTTCTTCAGTCTCGGCGGACATTCATTGCTCGGCACGATCATGATTTCACGCGTGCGCGACGCGCTTGGTGTCGAGTTGCCGTTGCTCAGTTTGTTTGAGTCGCCGACGGTGGCCGGGCTTTCGGAGATCATCGAACGCTCGTTGATCGAGCAGGCCGACGCCGATGAGATGGCCCAGATGATGAAAGAACTGGAAGGCGCGTCGGAACAAGAAATCGCCGCACTGCTCCTGAGCGAGGGTGGACAGTTGGAATAAGCCTTTGCAGAAAAAAATCATGATAAATCCTGTAATCCTGTGAAGCTGACGACTGTTTTCACAGGATTTCAGGATTGACATGATTTACAAGATTAATCCCCGCGAATCCCGCAGGAAACAACCCCTCTACAATCCGTGAAAATCCTTCTAGCGCAAAACATGCTCTACATCCCGACGATGGGTGGAGCGAATAAAGCCAATCGCCTGCTCGTCGAAGGCCTCGTCGAGAGACAACACTCCTGCCGCGTCGTCGCACCCGCAATCGGCAGTCATGGACCAAAAACCGTCAGCCAGTTTCGCGAACAACTGGCCGCGCACGGTATCGACCTTGCTCCATCGTCAAACGGCGCCGACGTCTTCCGGCATAAAGGCGTCGAGATTCATGCGGTTCGCGAAGCCACTCAACTGCGGTCACACCTGGTCCAACAGATTCGCGAGTTCAAACCCGATTGGACCGTCGTCTCGTCACAGGATCCCGGACAGGTTTTGCTTGAAGCTGCATTACGAGAGACTGCGGGCCGCGTCGTTTACATGGTGCATGCGCCGTGGGATCTCCCGTTTGGATCCAGCTCTGTGTTTACGAGTGCGGCCAGTACGGAACTGATCCGGCAGACGGCGGGCATCGTCACGGTCAGTAACTATCTCAAGGAATACATTCAGCGAGGGACCAACCGCGAGTCTATCGTGATCCCTTGCCCCGTCTACGGTCCTGGTCCATTTCCGAACTACGGCTCTTTCGATCGCGGATTCGTCACAATCGTGAATCCGTCCGCTATCAAAGGCATCTCGATCTTCCTCGCACTCGCGCAGCAGTTTCGTGAAGTTCAGTTTGCCGCTGTGCCGACGTGGGCCACAACAGCGGCTGATCAGCACGCGCTCGAACAGCTATCGAACGTGCGACTGCTGCAGCCGTTCGAGAACATCGACGACCTGTTCGCGCAGACGCGTGTGCTGCTTGTGCCGTCGCTGTGGGAAGAAGCGTTCGGGTTGATTGTCGTTGAGGCGATGCTGCGCGGCATTCCAGTGCTCGCGAGCGACGTCGGTGGTCTTCCGGAGGCGAAGCTGGGAGTTGATTACGTGTTGCCCGTGCGTCCGGTGGAGCGTTACGAAGAGCGTTTTGACGATCGCAATTATCCGATTCCGGTAGTTCCCGAACAGGACCATGGACCATGGAAAGATGCGCTTCGAGAACTCCTCTCCGATCGCGAACGCTATGAGCAGGTCTCAAGTTTGTCGCGTGAGGCGGCACTCGATTTCGTTTCGCGTGCCGGTGTTGCGCCGTTCGATGAATTCCTCGGCAACTTGATTCCCCCCAAACAAGCCAACATTCATGGGCAATCAAAGATGAAAGCAGTTGTCGATAGCCCCCGCGAACTTTTGAACAATATCTCCCCCGAGAAGCGCGCGCTGCTCGCACTGCGCGCGCTTCAGTTGAAGAAGAAGAGCAACGGCAGTGTAAGTCAACAGACTATTCCGCGGCGCGCAGATGCTGATTCTCCAGCGCCACTCTCGTTCGCCCAGCTTCGACTGTGGTTCCTTGACCAGCTCATTCCTGACAGTGCCGCTTATAACCTTCCGACCTCTGTTCGCATGTCAGGGGCGCTCAATATAGATGCACTCGAACGCACGTTTACCGAGTTGCTGCGCCGGCATGAGATTCTGCGTACGACTTTCCGGATGTTCGACGACGAGCCACGGCAGGTCATCGCCGAGCCCGCTCCATTTCATCTGCCTTTGCTGGACCTTTCAGATCGTGCCGTTGAAGAACGCGAAGCCGAGCTCCAGCGGCTTGCCAACGACGACGCACAGCGACCATTTGACCTGGCCCATGGACCGCTGCTGCGCGCGACGATCGTGCGCATCGCTGATGAGGACCATGCCCTGCTTTTTACCACTCATCACATCGTGTCGGATGGGTGGTCCATAGGCCTTCTGATCAAGGAAGTTTCGGCGCTCTACGCTGCGTTCTGCAGTGGTGGTCCATCACCGCTGCCGGAGCTTCCGATCCAGTACGCAGATTACGCGGTGTGGCAACGCGAGCGACTGACCGGTGAAGTTCTCGCGAATGAATTGGCTTACTGGCGCGAGCAACTTGGCGAAGAGCTTCCGGTGCTCGAGCTGCCCACGGACTTTCCTCGACCGGTGGTCCAATCGCATCGTGGCGCGCACCACACGGTTGTGTTGTCGCAGCAGTTAACAGAAGCACTGCGAGCTTTGAGTGGGCGCGCTGGGGCCACGTTGTTCATGACGCTGCTGGCTGCGTGGCAGACACTGCTGTCGCGCTATAGCCGGCAGGATCAGATCGTGGTTGGTACGCCGATCGCCGGGCGCAATCGCGCCGAGACCGAGGCGTTGATCGGGTTCTTTCTCAACAGTTTGGTTTTGCGCACTGACTTGTCGGGTGATCCGACTTTCCTTGAGTTGCTGGCGCGTGTGCGGAGCGTGGCGTTGGGTGCGTACGCGCATCAGGAGATGCCGTTTGAGAAGTTGGTTGAGGAACTGCAGCCCGAGAGAGATACGGGGCGATCGCCGTTGTTCCAGGTGATGCTGGTGCTGCAGAACGCACCGCGAAGCGGCGGCGGGCAGGTTGCGGGGCTTGGGCTGCAGTTTATCCAGGCTGCGCAGGAGACAGTGAACTTTGATCTGACGCTGGAGTTGATGGAGACCGGCGGTGGGTTGGTCGGGACGCTTGGGTACAACGTTGAGTTGTTCAAAGCGGAGACGATTGGGCGGATGGTGCGGCACCTGGAGTTGTTGCTGGAGTGCGTGGTGCAGCAACCGGAGCAACGGCTGTCGGAGTTGGAGTTGGTCAGTGCGGCGGAGCGCGAGCAGATCCTGGTTGGCTGGAATGAGACGGCGGCGGAGTATCCGCGTGAGCAAGGGTTGGCGGAGTTGTTCGACGCGCAGGTGGCGCGGACGCCTGAGGCGATCGCGGTGGTCCATGAAGATGAGGGGGTCACGTATGCGGAGTTGAACGCGCGTGCCAACCAGTTGGCCCATTACTTAAGGACGTTGGGAGTGGGGCCGGAGACGCTGGTTGGAATCTGCGTTGAGCGTTCGGTGCAGATGATGGTGGGGCTGCTGGGGATCCTTAAGGCTGGTGGTGCTTATGTACCGCTTGATCCGAGTTACCCGCGAGAGCGGCTGGCTTACATGCTTGCGGATGCGCGGCTGCCGGTGCTGGTGACGCAGACACAGTTGGGGGAGTCGTTGCCGGAACACGGCGCGCGGACAGTTTGCCTTGATGCAGAGGGACTAAGCCAGCAGAGCATTGACAACCTTGGGACGCACGTTGGTGGCGAGCACCTGGCTTATGTGATCTACACGTCGGGATCGACGGGCCGCCCCAAAGGCGTGCAGGTCGCGCAGCGTGGAGTGGTCAACCTACTCGAGGCGATGCGCTGTGGTCCGGGACTCGATAGTGATGATGTGCTGCTGGCAGTGACGACGCTGTCATTTGATATCGCAGGACTGGAATTGTTCCTGCCGTTGCTGGTTGGTGCGCGGCTGGTGGTGGTGAGCCGTGAGACGGCTGCTGACGGAGCACAGTTGCGACGGCAGCTTGAGGTGAGTGGCGCGACGGTGATGCAGGCGACGCCGGCGACCTGGCGGCTGTTGCAGGAAGCGGGTTGGACAGGAACGGCGGGGCTGCGGATCTGGTGCGGTGGCGAAGCGCTGTTGCCGGATCTTGGCCAGCAACTACGTCATCTCGGCGCGGCGGTGTGGAACCTGTATGGACCAACGGAGACAACGATCTGGTCTAGTGCCTGCGACGTGACGGAGGAAGAGACGGCGGGCGCGAGCGTGTCGATTGGGCGACCGCTGGCGAACACGCAACTGTATGTGCTGGACGCGCAACTGCGACCGGTGCCGATCGGCGTAGTGGGTGAGTTGTACATCGGCGGTGATGGACTGGCGCGTGGTTACCTGGGCCAGCCGGGATTGACCGCGGAGAAGTTT
>DASTQB010000115.1:0-12060 GCA_035761985.1 Pyrinomonadaceae bacterium | reverse complement strand
TCATGCACATCTCCAAACTCGAAACCCCTGCGGTTGTGATCGATCTCGACGTGATGGACCAGAACTTGTCGCGGATGGCCGATTACTGCCGCCGGCATGAACTGCTGCTGCGGCCGCATACGAAGTCGCACAAGATTCCTGAGCTTGCGAAGCGGCAGATCGCGAGTGGTGCGACCGGGATAACGGTTGCGAAGCTTGGCGAAGCGGAAGTCATGCTCGATGCGGGAATCACAGACATTCTCATCGCTTATCCGATTGTTGGTGTTGAGAAAACGAAACGACTTGCGACGATTGCCGAAGCTGCGAGGATCAGCGTCGCACTCGATTCTGAAGATGCGGCGCGTGGAATTTCTGCTGCCGCATCGGAGCGAGGAGTAACGATCGGAGTTCTGGTTGAGCTTGATGTTGGTTTCAATCGTTGTGGTGTGAGTAGTGAAACTGAGGCGTTGGCGCTCGCGAGAAAGATTTCCTCGCTGCCGGGTTTGGAGTTTAAGGGACTGATGTTTTTTCCGGGACACTTTACCGTGATGCCCGATGAAAGATCTGTTTTGCGGATGCGTGTAAACGAACTGTTGGATCGTGTTCTCGCTGCTTTCGATCGCGAAGGATTGCCGTTGCCGGTTGTGAGTGGGGGTTCGACGCCGACCGCGTATGAAAGCCACTTGTTCCACGGCGTCAACGAAGTGCGGCCAGGGATGTACATCTTCAACGATCGCACCACGGCAGGTATTTCTGCGGCGTCGTTGACGGATTGTGCGCTGTCGGTGCTTGTGACCGTTGTGAGCACGAGTGTCGCAGGACGAGCGATCATCGACGGCGGCTCAAAAACCTATTCTTCCGATCGTTACCAGGCGGGCGATGGCCGCGGCTTCGGATTGGTGAAGGAAGATCACGACGCGGATCTCGAACGGCTTTCCGAGGAACACGGGCACTTGAACATTCAGCGTTCCGAGCGGCGCTACAGGATTGGAGATCGGTTGAGCGTGATTCCCAATCACGTGTGCACAACGGTCAACATGCATGAAGAGATCTACGGCGTGCGAGGCGAGCACGTGGAGACTGTCTGGCGCGTCGAAGGACGTGGGAAGGTGCGGTGATGATGATGATCGGTCTGATAGGACGTATAGGTCCTATAAGTCTTATAGGACCTATTTTTCTGTTCAGATCGCTGTCGGCTCGCCGCAGCCGTCGTTCGATCTCGTTGCTCAGCGGCCTACTTATCCGGCAGGTTCAACTTGTCATCGACCAGCGTCTCCATTGGCACGCCTGCGAGTCGCGAGTAGCGCAGTACGACGATCAGGTCCGGTTCGCGTGTGCCCAGCTCGAAGTTTGAAACTGCCGAGTAATGCACCTTCAACTCCAACGCTCGTGCCATCTCCGTCTGGCTCATTCTCAACCGCTTTCTGATAGTCAACAACTTATGGCTGAGCTTTTTGGGCTTGTTCCGGCGCGAGCGTCCCATCAGGCCATATCTCCTGACGAAGATGCGCTCTTGAATTTATGTGTATTTTCACTTACACTGCGCGCCGACTTAGAGGATATCCAGAACGCCCGAACTAGTCGGGCGCGACTCACTACTGGGTTAGACCTCGCGCCTTATTCAACCCTGATCCTTTCCATGCGGAATAGACTCGGAGCGCGCATGCCCGGAGGCGATTTGTGGGGGGGTTGCCTGTGCGTTCCACCTGGGAGCGGTAGCCGGCTCTGACAAAACTCGCTACCGCTCTCACCTAGTGCGATTACTCGCTATTTCCCACACGTGTCGCGTATTACACTTCGCCCATCATCTGGCGACGTTGTTGCTCATCTTCGCAATGATGGCGAGGTTAGCGCGGGGATTTTCGGTTGGCAACACCTGTTGCGCCAGCCATTTTCCGTATCCAGCGACGCTAATACTACACGCGAGACTCACTCCCGCCAACTATAAATTGTTCGAAGGCCCAACTGTACGGGTGGCCCTCCGTGGCCACCCCAGCGCTGAACTCTCGCTGTAGGGAGTCGGGACTGGGGTGGCCACGGAGGGCCACCCCTACAACTGCCGCTTTGGTTGTGGCATAGTTTGGTCCATATGGATGTGAGCGATAGTTCACCGCGTGTTTCGTTGTGGCCGTGGGTCTATGTTATCGCCGCAGTCTATTTCGCACTTCATCTCGCAACCTCTACGCGCTACGGTTACTTTCGCGATGCGCTTTATTACCTCGCGTGCTCCGAGCACCTCGCGCTGGGCTACGTCGATCAACCGCCGCTCATCGCATGGCTTGGCTGGTTCGCCAGGCATACGCTAGGCACATCACTACCCGCGCTGATCTTTTGGCCCGCACTCGCGGGCGCAGCTCGCATCATTCTCACCGCTGCTTTTGCACGCGAACTCGGCGCACAACGTTTCGGCACTGTGCTCGCCGCGACACTCGCAGCCACGCCCGCCGTCTGGTGGGTGATCGATCATCAGTTTGCCATGAACTGCTTCGAACCTCTCTTATGGGGCGGACTCGCGTTTGTGATTTTGCGTCTCATCAAAACACGCAACAGAAAACTCTGGGTTGCATTCGGCGCGATCGCAGGCGTTGGACTCTTAACCAAGTATTCAATCGTGATTTTTGCTGCCGCGTTGATCGTGGGCCTACTGCTCACACGACATCGCAGACTGCTATTCACTCCGTGGCTCTTCGCGGGTGGCGCGATTGCACTGTTGATGTTCCTGCCAAACCTGATCTGGAACATTCAGCACAACTGGCCGTTCCTCGAGCTGATGCACAACGTGCGCACGACCGGCAAAGACGTGGTCCTGCCTCCCGGTAAATATCTCCTGCAGCAAGTGCTGATGATGAACCCCGCGACTTTTCCTTTCTGGTTCGCGGGGCTGCTCTTTCTTTTCTTCTCGCGCGACGCAAAAACTTTCCGCTCACTCGCATGGGCATTTGTGATCACCATCGCGTTCTTCATGCTCACGCACGGAAAGGACTATTACGTGGCTCCGGCTTACGTCATGTTGTTTGCCGCCGGAGGTCTCGCCGCCGAACAATTGATTTCAATGCGTCCGGGATTCCGGACAATTCTTAAACCCGCATGCTTTGTCTGGTTGATACTTTTGCTGCTGCCGTTGCTGCCGCTGGTCCTGCCCGTGCTTCCGATCGAGACCTTTCTTCGCTACCAGTCGCACTTGCCTTTCGAGGTGCCGAAGACTGAGCAGAGCTTTGTCGGTGAAACGTTGCCGCAGTACTACGCCGACGAGTTTCCATGGCCGGGCATGGTGGAGGCTGTGGCGCGCGTCTATCATTCGCTGCCACCCGAAGAACAGAAGCGCACCGCGATCTTCGGCAGCAACTACGGCCAGGCCGCGGCAGTCGATTTCTTCGGACCGAAGTACGGTTTGCCGAAATCGATCAGCGGACACCAGAACTACTTCCTGTGGGGACCGCGCGACTACACCGGGGAGAGCGTGATTCTGCTCGGCGCTCTCGAAAGCGAAGCGCGGGAACAGTTTGAATCAGTCACCGTGGCGGCGACGTTGAACAATCCCTACGCGTACCGTTACGAAAATCGTCCCATTCTTTTGTGCAGGGGCCTGAAATGGAACCTGCAAACCGGCTGGTCGAGAGTGAAGAACTGGCGTTGACGCGGCCTCTATCCTCGCTGCTTTTCGCGTTAGTAAATGGATGAGCAGCAAACTCGTGAGGGAAAAATCGATGAACGTAAACTTGCGTCCCGGTAAGCCCGAAGATGCAGAGCGGTGCGGTGTTATCTGCTACGAAGCCTTCAAAACCATCTCCGAAAGTCACAACTTTCCGCCCGATTTTCCAGAACCAGCAATCGCAATCGGGCTATTGTCGCAACTTCTTTCCCGAAAAGAGGTGTACTCCGTTGTCGCTGAGGTGGACGGTCATGTCGCCGGCAGCAACTTTCTCTGGGAGCACGGCGCGATCGCAGGCATCGGCCCGATCACGGTCGATCCTGATGTGCAGAATTCGACAGTCGGCAGGCAACTGATGGATGCGGTTCTCCGCTACGCAGCCGAACGTAACTTCGCGAGCGTTCGTCTCGTGCAGGCTGCTTATCACAGCCGTTCACTCTCGCTTTACACTAAGCTCGGTTTCGACACGCGCGAGCCACTCTCGGTGATCAACGGTCCGGCGCTCAACGTAAAGATCGCGGGTCACGTTGTTCGTCCCGCAACCGAAAATGATCGTGATGCTTGTGCCGGCCTCTGCTTCAGAATTCACGGGCACGAACGTGTGCAGGAGTTTGACGACGCTGTTCAACAGGGAACGGCAACAGTCGTCGAGCACGATGGACGCATCACGGGTTACGCGACGTCGGTTAGTTTTCTCGGTCACGCGATGGGTGAGAGTAACGACGACTTGAAAGCGCTTATTGCTGCGACGCCTGAGTTTTTCGGCGCAGGGTTCCTGTTACCAACACGGAACGCTGAGCTGTTTCGCTGGTGTTTAAACAACGGATTGCGCGTGGTCCAACCGATGACGCTGATGAGCAAAGGCCTGTATAACGAGCCGCGCGGAGCGTTTATACCGTCGGTCATTTACTGAAAGGCGGCCGTTAATTTGAGAAGCTAACTGTCTCCATTTTCATAAATAAAAAACGATGTTTATGGCCGTAATATTCGATTTGTCCGAGCGGAAGTTTTCATTGACATGAGGATAAAGGGGTGTATCATATGGCCCTTTCGCCCTGTTGAAGCGAACCTTGCACGACGAAGAAAGTGGTAATTCGGAATCGTAAAAAGGAAATCATCAATGGGTTTTGTCTCACGGGAATCATCTCTCTCCGAGTATCCCCAGTAATTCTTAGAGAGAAGTAAAGACGACTACGAACCTCGTGTTCGTAGCAAACACGTATTTAGTTTGTATGTGTTTTTAAAATAAAAACCCGTCACCATTCGTGGTGGTGACGGGCTATCGATACGACAACCATTGCCGCCTAAGCGTCAAGGTGCGTAGTCAGACGCTCACCATCTTAACGCAACAGCGGCAGAAGGCTCAAACTTAATCCGGAGGTCATCTGCGCGCGTGCGGCCAACCATCATAGCTCTCGATCCTGTTTGTAAATCGTGGTCCATCGGGACCGCTTCCAGCGGTCCAATGAATGGAGTCTGTTTTCAAACAGGAAGTCGACGTTCACTTCTCAACCGATGGGTACTCGCATCGCATTCGTTCAGTCTCTCGTGGTGAATACAGCGACATAATCTCCCATTCGCGAAGACCTCGGGCCGCTCGATCGCCCAGAGCAGCCGCCCGCCTTCAGTGCCGTCATCCCATCTCTGCAACCAGAGGTGAGGTGCGCGCGCTAACCAGCAATCGTTCGAACCCGCAAGGCGGATGTTTGGAGGAAGTCTATGAACGAACCTAATGTATCAGGGAGCAGCGGTGCACTTTGGTATGCGATAAACACTCACCCGAAAGAGGAAGACCGAGCAGCAAGTAATCTGAACGCGTGGAAGGTTGAAACGTTCAATCCGAAAATTCGAGAGCGGCGACTCAATCCATTCACGGGAGCGCCCATCTATGAGAGAAAGCCACTTTTCCCACGTTATATCTTTGCGCGCTTCGACGCCGGAATTTTGTTGTCGAAGATCATCTTTACCCGTGGCGTGCGACAGGTTGTCGGCTTTGGCAATGGGCCCGTCCCGGTCGAAGACGAAATTATCCAGTTCATCAAAGACCGGATGGATAAAGATGGTCTGATCAATCTTGAAGAGGAGTTCAAGCGCGGGGATCTGGTGACTGTCAAGGATGGTTTGCTTGGTGAGTTGAGCGGCATCTTCGAACGCGAGATCCAGGGAACTGATCGAGTGAGGATTCTGCTGAACGCGATCAACTACCAGGCGAGCATCGTCATTCCGAAAGAGCACGTCAGAAAAAGGACCGCGACTGGATAGTTTTGTCCGCACACTGTTTGTACCTTTGAAGGAGGTGGCACTTGTCGGGTGCCGCCTCTTTGTTATGCCCGCGAAGCAGGCACAAGCGTAGAGCCTGCGGGGTCAGCCCCAGGTTGAAACCAATTACGATCTCGAGAGCCCGCGGGGAGCGGGCGAAAGTCGGAAGCACGGGCGTGCTGACACCCGCTTCACGGGCTGCAATTGTATTTTGCGGATTCTCCTGGGGCTCACGCCGCAGCTTTATGCTCACGCCTGCTTCGCCGGCTTAGACCTTTAAGCGGTGTACGAATGCTTGTTTGTCCAGCTTCAACGAATGTTAGGTTTCGAGACACGAAGCGGGCGAAAACCAATGAGAGTAGCTGGATTTCTCGAGGGCACGTCTTTCGCTTGACCTGAACGCGGAGGATTTTTATGGAAGTGACGAGAATCACGGCTGATGAAGTGAAGGAACGACTGGAGCGTGGTGAAGAATTCACATTTATTGACACGCGAAACCCGCAGGCGTGGAGCCAGTCAGACCGGAAACTGCCGAACGCCATTCGGGTGCTTGGCAGTGAACTCGACCAGCACCTCGACGAGATACCAAAGGATCGCGCGGTTATAACCTACTGTACTTGACCGCACGATGGGTCAAGCGCCAGTTTGGCGCAACTACTTCAGGAACGTGGTTGGAAGAATGTGCATCCGCTTTACGGCGGATTCGATGCCTGGGTGAATGAAGGATTACCGCTGGATTCAAAATAATCGGGCGGCTGGTGTAACGAACAAGGGAGAATTGAATAGGTGGCTGTTCCAAAACGCTTTCAGCCGGCGGAGAGTACTGACGCTGGAGCGCATCAGGAAACGCCACAGGAAGAAAAGCCTGGCAAGCGCCGCGTGCTGCGAACTCTTGGTCTGGGAATGATCACGGGTGCGGCAGACGACGACCCATCGGCTATCGGGACCTACGCGAGCGCAGGCGCCGCTGTCGGTCCTTCTTTTCTTTGGACCGCACCCGTCACTTTCCCGATGATGTGTGCGGTCGTTTATCTGTCTGCGAAGCTCGGACAGGTTTCAGGCAAGGGACTCTTCCAGGTCATCAAAGATAACTATCCGCGCTGGATCCTGTATCCGGCGCTGATCGGCGTGTTGATCGGTCATACGATCTCAGCCGGAGCTGCCATCGGCGGCATGTCAGCGGCGATTGGGGTGCTCGTGCCGGTTCCCATGCCGCTGATCATCATCCCGGTAAGCGTCGCGATCTTCGCATTGCAGGTGTGGGGTTCCTACACGTTGATTCGCAACATCTTCCGCTGGCTGGCCCTCACACTGCTTGTGTACGTTGGTGCAGCGATACTCGCAAAACCGGATCTGGGTGAAGTGATCAGAGGCACACTTATTCCGACGATCCGGTTTGATCCACAGTTTCTCTCACTGCTCGTCGCCGTGGTCGGCACAACGTTATCGGGGTATCTCTACACGTGGCAGTCGAATCAGGAAGTCGAGGAAGAGATTGCGATCGGGCGCCGGCGTTTAGAACAACGAAAGGGTGCGACTAAGAAAGAGCTCCAACACACGCGAGCCGACGTCGTTTTGGGCATGTTCTTTGCGAATCTCGTGATGTATTTCATCATTCTTTCGACAGCTTCGACGCTCTTCAAAGCCGGCACACACGAGATCAACGCAGCCGCCGACGCTGCGAAGGCACTCGAGCCGCTCGCGGGAAGTGGTGCTTCAGCTTTGTTTGCACTCGGCGTGATCGGTGTTGGATTCCTCGCCGTGCCGGTAATGACGACCGGAGCAGCTTACGCCCTGTGTCAGGTTGTCGGATGGAAACACAGCCTGCATGCGAAGCCGTCGGAAGCGAAGAAGTTCTATGCTGCGATCGGGGTATTTACCGCACTGGCGATGGCGATGAATTTCCTGGGCTTCAACCCAATGAAAGCGCTTGTGTTTTCCGCCATCGTGCAGGGCTTCTCGACGCCGCCGTTATTGCTGCTGATCATGCTGATGACGAACAATCGCAAGATCATGGGCAACCGTGTGAACAGCCGCGGTCTGAACATCCTGGGATGGGTTACGACGGCCGCGATCTTTGCAGCGACAATTGGCTTGATTGCCACGTGGTTCGTGTGACGCTCAAGGCTCCAAATTCGGATCGTACGTCACTATAAACTCGAGAAACTTCGATACCTCGATCATGTCTTTGCCGCTGAAGCGAATGCTGTGTGCATCCGTGCGTTCGACGATGCTCAGGTAACTAAGCACCTCGGACGGTCTGTAGTTTTTGAAACGCACGTCCAGCTGGATCGGCGGCGCGAGCTTGTAAGGTTTGAAATCCTTGATACGCCCGATCGCCGTCTTCACTTTCTCACGGATCAACTGGTAAGCGGCTTCGGGCATGATCGTCTTAGCCGAGTGAAATCCTGACGCCCACTTCACCACGGCGCCTTCCACATCGCCCAGCAACGCCTGCGTCTCTTTCACAACGGCGTCGTCTCCGGAGATCATGATCACGGGCACGTTGAAGTGACCGGCAATCGCTGCGTTTATACCGGCTTCGGAAACAGAGATGCCTTTGAGTCGCACGTCGGCGAGACGCGCGCTGGAGATCGTGTGTGCGCGCACGCCTTGTGTGTTAGTTGTGGCCGTGTGATAACCGAGAAAGATCGCGCCCGCGAAGGTTTCGTCGATGCCCTGCATCATCATGAGTGGTCTGGGCCATGCGCGTACGAGGAGAATGTTCTTCGGAAGTTTCTCGATGAGCAGATTTTGACCGTTGCCGTGCGAGTCGCTGACGACGATCTCTGTGGCGCCCGCGGCAAATGCAGCTTCGATCGCGGCGTTGACTTCCTGCGTCATGAACTCCCGGAAGCGTGCATACTCAAAACCCTGCGGACCGAGTTGTTCGCCTGTGACGGCGCCGACCACGCCTTCCATGTCGGCTGAGATGTAGATTTTGAGCGGGAGATTCTGGGCTTGAATCGTCGTCGTTGCTGCAAGTAATAAAAGGGCGAGATAGATTGCACGAGTACTCATTTACACTCTCCTTCACTTCGTGGGTTCAATAACGCGGATCGATTCGAGCGCTCGCAGGTATTCAACTACCAACTCGAGCGGTACTGGACCATAAACAGCAGAAACCACGTCGCGAATGTCCAGCGCCGTGCGGCGTCCGTTGACGAGGTTCAAAACTTCATAAGCGTATTCACCGCCCGATCCGCGGACGCCTTGAAACCGGAGCAGTCGCAGTTGGCGCTCGCGTTCGGCGCCGTAATGATCGGTGAAGTAGTCGTAGCCGAATGCGCCCATCGGGCCTTTCAGTTTCGTGTTGCGGCGGAACACTAGACGGCCGTCGCCTTGCGCTGGCGTAGCGGGCTTAACCTCGCCGGTAAGCTTTTCGATGTTGTTGAGAAAGAGAGTGGCGTCGTTGCGTGTAGATTCAGGAATGGGGAAGAAGCGTTCCATTGAATCGATGAGGGCGCGCTCGCTCGAGAGATGAAACCGCGTGAGGTTTGCAGCTTCAGCAGCCGGCAGTGCAGAACGACGAGCGAGCATGGTGGAAGTGCGCCGAAGGCTGTGTGATTGAAGTAGTGTCAGGATCGACGATGCATCTTCCGACTTCACGTTCGCGAGAAAGTATGCGCTTGCCGCGCCGATGAATGCGGCGCGCTTCAGTTTCGTCGGATCCACGTTGGCGGGCGTGTCGAAATTCGTGTGGATGTAACGATCGGGCCAGTCGTTCAGGTAGATTGCGGGAATGCCGAACGACGTGTCAGTGTAGACCTGGTGATCGCTGCCGAGCGAGAACTCAGCCATCTCCGCCTGCAACGGTTCCTTGCCGCCTTCAGGCGAAAACATGGGATACGGAACGGCTGCTCCGCCTGCAAACTCTGCCGACTGCTCGTTTACAAACTGTCCGAAATGCTCGGCGACATCGTTCACAAACGACGGCATACTCGCTGGACCACGCGTCACGTGAAAGATCGCCTTCGTTTCCGGACCACCACCGACCATATCCATGTGAATCACGGCCTTGATGCGCGACGTGATCTCGGGCCGCGCGTTAAGCAGTGCAATCGTCCCCTCGATCTCAGGCGGCCAGATGAAGCGAATCGTGCGTGCCGGCCGTGCAATTTTCCCTTGTTCGATCAGCTTGTTCAGCGTGCGTGCCACTTCGAGAATCGCGACGCTTCCACTCGCGTTGTCGTTTGCACCCGGGCGCTGGTGATCGAGATGACAACTGAAAGCGATCTCTTCGTTGCGCAGGTTTGGATCGGCCCCCGGGATGGTTGCGGTCGCGACGTCGTAGAACCCGGGATGTTTTCCCGCGCGCACGATCGCATGAAGGCGGATTTTTTCTCCACGTGCGAGGCGCGTTTGGAAGTTGCGTGCCTGCTTCAGTGAGATCATGAAAGCAAAAGCAGGTTTGGCTGCAAACGTCTCGAGGTGTCCCCAGCGCACAAGGTTTTCATTCTCGCCCCACCACGCTGTCCGCTGGTTTTGTGCATAACTGACGATTCCCGCCGCACCGAATTTCTCTATTGCAAGAGGTACAACTGCACCGGCCTGTGCTGCCACGAGTACGATCTTTCCACGCACGTCCTTACCAGCGTAATCGCTCTCAGAGGTGCCGTTGTTGACGTCGATCAGTTCGGCATTCGCTTCGCCACTCTCACTATCCTGGGCCAACGTCACGGGCATCGCGTCCCAGCTTGCGAGTCGCGTGTGCCTGGTCCAACTTCCGTTCGTTTCGCGCAGTTCCCATAGTTCTGCAAATTCGGCGTCCCAGGGTGGACGGGATTTCTGCGTGCCGTAAAACGTCTTGCCGTCGGCGGGAAATTGTTCGATGCGCGCGTCCTTGATTCCGTACTCGTGCAGCTGTTTGACGATGTGCTCGGCGGCGGAGCGAAATCCACGCGAGCCACGCATGCGATGCTGGCGTGCAATGTACTCGAGATTGCGCTTCGCAGTTTCGCCCGAAAGTTCCTGCGACAGAGCCGCGACAACGGTGTCAGGCAGCAGCGTGGCCTGATTCGCATTGACCGCCAGGCAGAGAACAAGTGCGAGAAATTGGTTCACAAAAACTCCTTATCTTTCGGTCCCGTATGCGTGGTGAGTTCGAACTGGGCGCGAATGCTAACACAAAGCGAACCGTTTCGTGGGTGTAAATACCGGTGTTAACCTACGTGCATGACTCTTCTGGTGCTGTTCCTGCTGCTCACGCTGCCCTTTGTGATTCTGACGCTTGCAGGGAGGTGGAATCCGCAATGGCAAATCGCTCCGGCGAAACGCGCTCGTGTTGGGCTCACCCTGTTCTTCCTGTTTAGTTCGCTCGGTCACTTCGTCCGCACTGAACCGATGGCCGAGATGCTGCCGCCGTCGGTCCCTTATCGAATTGACCTTATTTATGTGACTGGAGTGTTCGAACTTTTCGGCGCGATCGGCGTCTGGATCCCGCGCCTCACACGACTCGTGGGTTTGTTACTGATCATTATGTTGGTAGGTCTACTCCCGGCAAACATCTACTCCGCGCTCAATCGCATCGATTTCGGCGGTCACGGCGCCGGCCCTTCATACCTACTCATCCGCGTCCCCTTCCAACTCTTCGCCATCCTCTGGACCTACTTCGCCACCGAACAAAACTGGTTCCGCCGGAAGTAACTCTCATCCGCGTTTTCAATCGGTGTTTATCCGCGTAAACTAACCCTGCGAAATGAAATTTGCCAGGAGGGTGAATTATGCGGCGTGTGGTTTTATTGGTAGTAGTCGTCGGGTTGGGATTGGTAACGATTTCTTCTGCGGCCAGGAATAACACTGGCCCAGCTCCACAACAGGACGTTATACGGCTGGAACAGCGCATGAACCAGTTGGAGCAACGCTTGTTTTCGATGGAGACCACTTTGCGGAACATCGAACAGCAGTCGCGACTCGCAGCGGTGAACCGGCGCAGCGGGCCTGAGGAAGACGTGGCCCAATTGCGTTCAGAACTGCTAACCCTGCAGCAACGCGTCGCGGATCACGAGTGCGCTCTCGCAAAACTCGACGAACGAACGCTGACGCCTGCTATGCGCGCGGCGCGCAGAAAGTCGGGCAACAATCCCTGCCGGCAGAACTCTGAAACTCCGATCCAGTTGCCTGGAAGTCGCGACTGATCACTGCTGAACGGGCGCGCTCTGCATGCCTTT
>DASTQB010000114.1:0-4832 GCA_035761985.1 Pyrinomonadaceae bacterium | reverse complement strand
GGAGTTGTCGACTTACTTCCGCATCAACAACTCAGAGTCGGGACAGTTTGAACGAACGCTGATCGTCGCTGAAGAAGGTTCGTACGTCTCGTATCTCGAAGGATGCACGGCGCCGAAGTTTGACAAGAACCAGCTTCACGCTGCGGTAGTCGAACTGGTCGCGCTCGACGACGCGCAGATCAAATACTCGACAGTGCAAAACTGGTACGCCGGAGACGAAGAAGGCGTGGGTGGCATTTACAACTTCGTTACCAAGCGCGGCAAGTGTGCGGGTAAGAACTCGAAGATCTCGTGGACGCAGGTGGAAACGGGATCTGCAATCACGTGGAAGTATCCGTCGTGCATTCTCGCGGGCGATAACTCGATCGGTGAGTTTTACTCGGTGGCGCTGACCAATCACGCGCAGCAGGCTGACACCGGAACCAAGATGATTCACCTCGGAAAGAACACGCGTTCGACGATCATCTCGAAAGGCATTGCTGCCGGTAAGTCAAACAACAGCTATCGCGGTCTCGTGAAAGTGATGCCGAAGGCGGAGGGCGCGCGCAACTACACGCAGTGCGACTCGATGCTGATCGGATCGTCGTGCGGTGCAAACACTTTCCCGTATATCGAGGTGATGAACAACACATCGAGCGTCGAGCACGAAGCTTCGACGTCGAAGATCAGTGAAGAACAACTCTTCTATCTGCAGCAGCGCGGCATCTCTCAGGAAGATGCGGTGTCGCTGATCATCAACGGTTTTTGTAAAGACGTTTTCCTCCAGTTGCCGATGGAGTTTGCAGTTGAAGCCCAGCGGCTGCTCGGACTGAAGCTGGAAGGTAGTGTCGGATAACGTTGTGGGGGTGGCCCTCCGTGGCCACGCCAGCTTAGAAATAATAAGACAGGGTTGAATTTTTCAATGTTAGAGATACGAAACTTACACGCTGGCATCGACGGCAAAGAGATACTCAAAGGCATCGACCTGACGGTCAACAAAGGCGAGATTCACGCGATCATGGGACCAAACGGTTCCGGGAAGTCGACTCTCGCAAAGGTGCTCGCCGGGCATCCGCAGTATGAAGTGACTGCGGGTGAGATCATTTATCAGGGAAAGAATCTTCTCGAGATGTCGCCTGACGAGCGCGCGCGTGAAGGCGTGTTCATGGCCTTTCAGTATCCGATCGAAGTGCCGGGCGTTTCGAATGCTCAGTTTCTTCGGCTCGCTTACAACGAGAAGCGGAAGCATCTTGGTGAAGAGGAACTGGACCCGCTCGAGTTCAAAGATTTGTTGAAGCAGCGAGCGAAGGTCGTCGAGATGGATGCGAGCTTTATGAGCCGCTCGGTGAATGAAGGTTTTTCCGGCGGTGAAAAGAAGCGCAACGAGATACTGCAAATGGCGGTGCTCGAACCCAAGCTCGCCGTGCTCGACGAAACTGATTCAGGTCTCGACATCGATGCGTTGCGCGTTGTCGCAGGCGGCGTTAATCAACTGCTGACGCCTGACAATGCGATCATCCTCGTCACTCACTACCAGCGGCTTTTGAACTACATCGTTCCCGATTTTGTACATGTGCTTGCCGGCGGAAAAATCGCGCGCGAGGGCGGCAAGGAGTTGGCGCTCGTGCTCGAAGAGAAGGGCTACGATTGGATCACGACAGCAGAGCAGAACGGAACAGGAGCGGGCGCGCCGGTTTAAGCATGGTCACTGAAATCATCACATCAGAGAATAGTTACCAGGCGGCGTTTCGTGCTGCGCGCGAGGTAGCGCCGACTGTCGCATGGCTCGATCTCGTGCGCGGCAGCGCGATGGAGCGTTTCGAACAGTTGGGCTTTCCGACTGTCCATGATGAAGACTGGAAATACACGAACCTCGCGACGCTCGCAAAAGAAGATTTCGTTCCTGCGTCGAGCGATGAACTCGATCTGGAAGACCCGCAGTCGAAACTTGGATATCCGGAAACAGCCGGCGCGCACCTGATCGTAGTCAACGGATTTCTGCGTGGAGACCTGTCAGTGACGACCGGGCTGGAAAGCGTCGTCGCCACGGATCTTTTCAACGCAGCCGCCGACGCGAGATACAACAAGGTCGTGCGCAAGTACCTGGCGCGCAATGCCGGTTATCACAACAACGGATTGACTGCCTTGAATACGGCGTTCATCCAGTCGGGTGTGTTTCTATGGATTCCGAAGAACGTAAAGCTCGAGACACCTTTGCAGATCACGTTCGTCGCCGAGGGCATCGATCAAAACAGCGCAAACTTTCCGCGCCTGCTTATCGTCGCCGAAGAAAACAGTTCAGCAACAGTCATCGAAAGCTTTGTCTCAAACGCTAACGCGCGCTATTTCACGAATGCGATCTGCGAAATCGTGCTGAAGGATGGCGCACATCTCGAGCACTATCGTTTGCAGCGTGAGAGCAAAGAGGCGTTTCACATTTCGACCACTTCCGCCGAACTCTTCCGATCGAGCCGCTACGACACCACGTCGATCAACTTCGGCGCGCAACTCGCGCGACACGATGTTTCAGTGATCCTGGACCAGGAAGGTGCGGAGACTTCGGTCGACGGACTGTACATGGCCGGTCAGAACCAGCACACTGACACGCATTCAGTGATCGATCACAAGCAACCGCATTGCAGCAGTCACCAGTTGTACAAGGGAATTCTCGACGACAATGCGCGGGCGGTTTTCAACGGAAAGGTTTTTGTTCGCGAAGGCGCGCAGAAGACCGATGCGTTGCAGACTAACAAGAACCTGCTGCTGTCAGACAAGGCGCGCATCGATACGAAGCCGCAGTTGGAGATTTATGCCGACGACGTGAAATGCGCGCACGGCGCGGCTGTGGGCCAGATCGATCCCGAAGAGCTGTTTTACCTCCAGGCGCGCGGCATCAATCCCGAGCTCGGCCGAAACCTGCTGACTTACGGTTTTGCAGAAGAAGTGATCGGAAAGATCAAGGTCGAGTCGATCAGATCGCAACTGGATGAGACGGTTCTTCGCCGGTTGCACACGTCGTTGGAGTAGTTACTTTGGATACCGCAACACCAACACTCGAATCGCCGGTTGTTTCCGCGGATGTTTGGGATGTGACGCGGATTCGCGCAGATTTCCCCGTGCTGCAACAGACCGTCAACGGTAAGCCGCTGATCTATCTCGACAATTCAGCGTCGTCGCAGGTGCCGCAGGTCGTTATCGATCGTGGCAGCGTCTACCTCGAACAGGAACATTCAAACATCCATCGCGGCGTGCATTACCTGAGCCAGCGTGCGACCACGGCGTACGAAGGCGCGCGTGAAAAGGTGAAGCGGTTCATCAATGCACGCGATTCGCGTGAGTGCATCTTCGTGCGTGGCGCGACCGAGGGGATCAACCTTGTGATGCACGGCTATGGACGCAAGTTCATCGGCGAGGGCGACGAGATCATCATCTCCGCGATGGAGCACCACGCCAACATCGTTCCGTGGCAGATGCTCTGCGAAGAGAAGGGCGCACGCCTGCGCGTGATCCCGATGAACGACGCGGGCGACTTGCTGCTCGATGAGTACGATGGACTGTTGAACGAGCGAACGAAGCTCGTTTCAGTGATGCACGTGTCGAACGCGCTCGGCACGATCAATCCGGTAAAGGAGATGATCGCGCAGGCGCACAAGTATGGTGTGCCCGTGCTGATCGACGGCGCGCAGGCGGCGCCGCACATGCCTGTCGACGTGCAGGATCTCGATTGCGACTTCTACGCGTTTTCAGGGCACAAGATGTTTGCGCCGACCGGAAGCGGAATCGTCTACGGGAAGATCGAGTGGCTCGAGAAGATGAATCCGTTTCAGGGTGGCGGCGACATGATCAAGACCGTCACGTTTGAGAAAACGACCTACGCCGAGCCGCCGAACAAGTTTGAAGCGGGAACTCCGGCGATTGCTTCGCAGATTGGCCTGGGCGCTGCAATCGATTATCTGAACAGCATCGGCCGCGAACGTGCTGCTGCGTACGAAGCTGAGTTGCTGCGCTATGCAACTGAGCGTGTCTCGGCGATCGAAGGTGTACGCATCATCGGCACGGCGAAGAACAAGGCCAGCGTGCTGTCGTTTGTGATCGACGATATTCATCCGCACGACATCGGCACGATCCTGGACCAGGAAGGAATTGCAGTTCGTGCCGGACATCACTGCGCGCAACCCGTGATGCAGCGATTCAACGTGCCGGCCACTGCGCGCGCGTCATTTGCGTTTTACAACACGAAGGAAGAGATCGACGTGCTGGCGCGCACGATTGAAAGAGTGATCGAGATTTTTAGTTAATTGCGATGTCGGAACTGAGCGAACTCTACCAGCAGGTTATCCTCGACCATAACAAGAAGCCGCGAAACTTTCGCAAGCTCGAGACTGCCAATCACACCGCGGAAGGGTATAACCCTCTGTGTGGCGATCAACTTACGGTCTACTTGAACGTCGAAGACGATCGAGTGCAGGAAGTGGGATTTGAAGGTTCGGGTTGTGCGATCTCGAAAGCGTCGGCCAGCATGATGACGCAGGCTGTGAAAGGGAAGAGCAAGGAAGAGGCTGAGGCGCTATTCAAAGAGTTTCATTCGATGGTCACGGGCGAGCTTGATGAAGAGACTGAAGAAAACAGTCTCGGTCATTTGAAGATCTTTGCCGGTGTGCGCGAGTTTCCCGTGCGCGTCAAATGCGCGACCCTGCCGTGGCACACAATGCTCGCCGCGCTGAACAGAGAGAGCCAGGTCTCAACTGAGTAAATTAGCCGCAGATGAACGCGGATGACGCAGATCAGATCTGATCTGCGTCATCCGCGTTCATCTGCGGCTAATTTACTCAGTTGAGACCTGGCTCTCTCTG
>DASTQB010000113.1:0-25703 GCA_035761985.1 Pyrinomonadaceae bacterium | reverse complement strand
CGCACCTATCGACTGATCGATCGCACGGTCGAACTGGTTGACAGGTTGATCCACCTCGCGAGCAATCCGTTCATGCGCCCGCTGCGCAAGCAGGCGTTGCGATTGCTTGACGAGCTGCGCGATGCGGCGGAGTCGATGGATGATGATTTACCTGTAAATCGTGAGAGTCATGAAATCCTGTCCAGCTAGTCTTGAGAGGCCATCATGAAAGGCAAATCATTTCAACTCGAACAAACCGTTCCAGGTAGTTTTTTCTTTCAGGGACTTGCCGGAGGAATATTGTCGGGTTATGTCTTCTCGGCAACGCTGGCTCTCCTGGTCCAGGACGATCCGCAAGCCAACTGGATGATACCTTTCACGCCGATTTACATGGTGATGGGTGCGATCGTTGGTGTCGTTAAAGCAGCTGCGATGTGGGGAGCTTATCGGATTACCGGGCTTCAAATTCGCGTCGCTGCGAGAGTTGCCGCTACCACGATCTTGGTCGGCGGCGTCAGCGGCTTCATTTACTACAAGGCAGGCGTAATTGACGACGTGCTCTTCGCCAAGGGTGTGACGGTAACCTGGCTGACGGCATTGCCCGTCGCGCTGCTGGTCGGTTCACGTGTGAAGCCGTGGGAGTTCTTCACTTTTGGAAGTATCAAGGCTTCGAGTGGTGATCGGATCGGCTCGAAAAGTGTGCTCGCAAGTTTTGGAACGTTACCACTGCGATTCCTCAGTATCTATGCGCTGGGTGTTTGGATCCTGGTTTTTATCTGCAAGGATGAATTTCACACTAGTATGGTCGATGTCCGGCTGCTGTTTGCAGTTCCCTTCGTCTACCTGCTCGTTTCTACCTACGTGAGTTTTAGATCTCCTCGCAAACTCGTTCTTCTCGTCATGGGAATCTTGATGAATATTCCGGCCGTGTATGTGTTCGATATCTCCCAGGAGATCAGCTTCCGAGATGAATGGTGGAGCGAATACATTCCCGACGTGACCACGATGGCGGGCATGTTTGTGATTGCGTGGGTGCTCTTTCTTGTATCGCGAATGTGCGTTGGTCTGCGGACGCGGACTGCGCCCGCGCAGCGGCCCGCTGTGGTGTTCTATCCACACACGGAATCAGACCATCACTGTCTAGGTTCGAGATTTTCGGAGTGGCATGAGCGTGTTGCTTAACGCGAAGGAGTGTTGAAATGAGAATCGCTATTACAGGCGCAAATGGTTTTGTCGGCTCTCACCTGACTCGACGTCTCGAGTCGGAGGGCCATGGGTTAGTTCTGATCGCCAGAACACCGGCGAAGGACGACACACGCCGGGTGGTCTGCGACGTATCAGACATGGGACTGCTCACGCGTTTGTTCCAGGGCTGCAATGCCGTTGCCCACTGCGCCGGCATCAACCGCGAGATAGGTGGGCAGACGTATGAGCGTGTTCACGTCCGCGGCACTCGCAATGTTGTCGAAGCCGCGAAGCGCGCGGGTGTGGGAAAGATCGTGTTGATGAGTTTCCTGCGTGCGCGCCCCGACTGTGGTTCGGCGTATCACGAGTCGAAGTGGGAAGCAGAAGAGATCGTGCGCAACTCAGGACTCGATTACACGATCGTCAAAGCGGGCGTGGTCTACGGTCGCGGCGATCACATGCTCGACCACTTGAGCCATGCGTTGCACACCTTTCCGGTGTTTGGCCTCGTTGGATTGAAGGAGAAAAGCATCCGGCCGCTCGCGGTTGAAGATCTGGTGCACGTGATGCGAGCGGCGCTCATCGATCGCAGGATGAAACGACAGACTGTTGCCGTCGTCGGACCGGAAGAGATCTTTTTGAGTGAAGCCGTGCGACGTGTAGCGGAAGTTGTCGGCAAACAGCCGTTGATGGTCCCGTTACCGGTGTTTTGTCATCGACTGCTGGCGCGCGCTTTTGAGTTGACGATGAGAATCCCGTTGACGTCTATCGCGCAGGTGCGGATCCTGTCGGAGGGCGTGGTCGAGCCTGGCTCGCCGGTCGTACCGCTGCCCTACGATCTCGTTCCGACACGAAGGTTCACGACGGACCAGATCCGCAGCGGTCTCCCGAAACCCGCACCCTTCTGTGTTGGCGATCTGCGCTGGTGCTCTTAGACAGGATTCACACGATTAAACAGATTTAGATGATAATTGCGATCGTCGGCGGTGGCATCGGTGGTCTAACGACTGCTCTCGCGCTCAAACAGTCCGGATTCGATTCTGAAGTATTCGAACAGGCGCCCGCGCTGCATGACGTGGGCGCAGCCATCGCGATCTGGCCCAACGCCATGCGGATCCTCGAGCGCCTCAACCTCGCCGATCGGATCCTCGCAAAGTCAGGCGTGATGAAAGAGATCCGCTGGGTGGATCAGAACGGCTGGCTCGTCAACCGCGTCTCCATCCCGGAAGCATCGCCCGCCGTCGCACTCCATCGCGCGGATCTCCAGCACATACTCGTACAGGCACTCCCACCATCGTCCATCCACCTCGCACACACGCTCGTCAACCACTCACAACAACGCGATAAAGTCGTTGCCACTTTCGCAAACGGCCGATCGATCGAAGCGGACCTTCTCATCGGCGCCGACGGCATTCACTCCCACGTACGCGAGCAGTTTCTGAACGACGGCGATCCGGTTTATCGAGGCTACATCGTCTGGCGTGGCATCTCACCAACAACGCCCAGCTCGATTCCACCAAACACAGCAATCGAGATTCACGGACGCGGCAAGCGATTCGGCATCGGTCCAGTCGGCCTAGGCCGCACCGGCTGGTGGGCGTCCGCGAATCTCAAACTCGACGACGCGCACGAGGAGTTAACACGCCTGTTTGCAGGCTGGTATCCGCCAGTCCTCGAATTGATTGAAGCCACGCCAGCAACATCGATCCTGACCACGCCAGCTTTCGATCGACTCGCAAACAGACGCTGGGGCAACGGGCGTATGACGCTACTCGGCGACGCCATTCACCCAACGACGCCAAACCTCGGTCAAGGCGGTTGTCTCGCAATGGAAGACGCAATGGTGCTGGCGAGATGTTTTGAAAAGTACGGCGCGACAGAAGAGGCGCTGCGAAAGTACGAACATCGTCGCTACCAACGCACGACGATGATCAGCAGTTACTCACGTTACTACGGCTCAATCGGGCAGTGGGAAAACTTATGGGCCAGAGGTCTGCGAAGGGCTGCACTCGCCCTCGCGCCAGAACCACTGGCCCATCGTTTAATGCAAGTCGTCTTTGACTACGATCCGACCACCGTCACCTTGCCTAATTAGCGGAAGAAACGGTGACCGGATTTCCGTCAATGTCGAGGATCACAATGGGAGCGATCGCAGTCGCCTTCAAAGGACCCTCGATCTTCGAACGATCACCGACAATCACGATCGCGAAGTTTTTCATGTCGATGTATCGCTTGGCCACCCGCATCAGATCTTCCCTTGTGACCGCGGAAATGTTTTTCGCGTACGTTTGGTAGTAATCGTCAGGCAAGCCCTGCGTCACGAGCGAAGTAATCGCGTTGCTGATCCCGGATACAGACGCAAACCCCTGCGGCAGTCGTTGAATCAGCGACTCCTTCGCCGTCTTGATCTCTTCATCCGTGATCGGTTTCTCGCCGAGGATACCCTTGAATTCTTTCATAAACTCGACGAGCGCTGCGTCAGTCTTGTCGCCGACGATCGCACCACCGGCGCGAAACGCTCCCGGTCCCTTGCCGTAATTAAAGCCGGAGTTCACACCGTAGCTGTAGCCCTTCTCCTCGCGAATGTTTGCGTTGAGGCGAGATTGAAACTGTCCACCGAGGATCGTGTTCATCACCTGTAGCGCGAAAAAGTCGGGCGTGTTTCGGGACGGACCAGGCAAGCCGATATTTACTACCGACTGTGCCGATCCGGGTTTGTCGACTAAATAAATCTTCGCCGGTTGAAGTTCGGGCAGTTTCGGATATTCAAACGTTGGCTTTTCACCGGCTTTGGTCCATGCAGCCAGGCCTTTTTCGATCGACGCCTTGATCTTCATCGGCGTAACGTCGCCGACGACGGTGATGATCGCGCGGCCCGGTTGGAAGTAAGCCTTCTGAAACGCCACGACGTCGTCACGTGTGATCGCCTTCACCGAAGTCTCGGTCGTGCGCTGGCCATACGGATGTGCATCGCCGTAAAGCACCTTCGCAAAGACTTGTGAGCTGACGACCGCGGGCTGGTCTCTTGCTTGTGTCAGGTTCACGAGCGTGCGCGCGCGCAAACGTTCGAGCGCCTCAGCGGGGAATGTCGAGTTGAGCATCATGTCGGCAAGAAGCGCGAGCGTTGCGTCGAAGTTCTTTGCCGTCGATACAAACCCGATCGATCCTTCTTCACCGCCGATGCCGGCGCCGATGTTGGTGCCGAGCAGTTGAAGTGCGTCTGAGAGTTGATCGCCGGTGCGCGTTTTCGTGCCCTCGGTAAGCATCGACGCCGTCATCGACGCGACACCACGCTTGGCTGCCGGTTCAAACTGGTTCGCACCGCCAACAAACGTGATAGTGAATGAGACGAGTGGCAGGTTGTGGCGCTCAGAGACGATCAACGTCGCGCCGTTGGACAATTCAGTTTTGGTCCAGCTCGGGACACGCAGCACCGGAGTGGCGCCCGGCGTCGGGATCTTGGTGCGGTCGAGTGGGTGTTGCGCCACCGCCATGAGATTCGCGGCGCTGATGACAAACGCCGCCACGATGGCAAGAAGTCTTCTTTGTTGTTTCATGATCTACCTCCTCGTGCCTTCTCAATCACCATCGTGATTGCTTCGCTCTCGGCCGCTTTCGAAGCCGCGTCCTTTTTCCCCTTGGGCACAACGCTGAGCACGATGCGAGAACGCGTCAGATACTGCGCAGCGACGCGCTTAACATCCGCAGCAGTCACGGCGAGTGTCTTTTGATAATCGTTTCTGAAGTGACCGGGATCGCCGTAGAAAACGGCGCCGTTGATCAACTGGTTCGCTTTGCCGAGGTTTGATTCGAGACCGCGCAGGAAGTTCAACTCGAGGCCGCTCTTCGCTTTCTGCAACTCTTCTTCCGTCGGTCCTTCACTGATGAACTTTTGCAGCACTTGATCCACGGCAACTTCGAGCTCGGTAAGACTCGACTCTGGCCGCGGAACGACAGTCACTTGAAACACACCGACGTCCTCAGCAGAGTTTTGAAAACCAGAAACCTGCGATGCCTTCTGCGAATCGTAAACGAGTGCTTTTGTCAGACGCGCAGTTCGCGAACCCGAAAGGATCGAGCCCATCACCGAAAGCGCATAGTCGTCGTCGTTCTTGAAACCGACCGTGGGCCACTGAATGTAAAGCCGCGGCACCTGCACGCGATCTTCATAGACGAGACGTTTGCTCGCATCGAGCTTGCCGAGCGGGACCTTTGGCCTTTCGACGGGTTTGCCCTGCGGCAAGTCGGCAAAGTATTTCTGGATCCACGCTTTCGCCTGCGCCGGATCGAAATCGCCGACGACTGCGAGCGTCGCATTGTTTGGCGCGTAGTAAAGCCGGAAGAACGACTTCACGTCTTCTTCTGACGCCGCGCTCAAGTCAGTCATCGAACCAATCACCGGCCACGAATACGGATGGCCCTTCGGATACATCGCAGCAGCAAAGATCTCGCTGACGCGCCCGTACGGCTGGTTGTCGACACCTTGCCGCCGCTCGTTCTTCACGATGTCGCGTTGCGCGTTGAGCTTGGCAAGGTCGAGTTTGTCGAGCAAAAAGCCCATGCGATCCGACTCGAGCCAAAGCGCGGTTTCGAGATAGTTCGACGGTATCGTCTCGAAGTAGTTGGTGCGGTCGTTGTTGGTCGTGCCGTTGTTGCCGCCACCTACGCCCTCGGTGAGCTTGTCGTGCAAGCCGTAAGGCACGTGGCCCGAGCCAGTGAACATCACATGCTCAAACAAGTGCGCGAAGCCGGTGCGTCCCGGCATTTCGTTTTTCGAGCCAACGTAATACCAGACGTTGACGGCGACGGTCGGCGTGGTCTTGTCCTGTGAAAGGATGACGGTAAGACCGTTCGGGAGCTTATAAGTTTCAAATGGGATCTTGATGGAGTCGGACGGGGCCGGGTTTTTCTTCTGGCCCAGCATCGGCTGAGCGAGCGAGATCGTCAGAAGCAGGGCCAGAACCGACAGGACAGTTCGTTTGATGATCACAACAACTCCTTTCGCTTTGCTTCGGGTTTTCCAGGCGTTGGTAGGTGTGCGGCGCGTATCCTAACACGGTTTTCGGAGAGATGCATAACAGTCTGATCTGAGGCAATATGTTCAAACTATGAGAGCCATTCAAGTCAAAGAAGTGGGTGGGCCGGAGGTGCTCACTGTCGCCGAAGTTCCCGATCCAACGCCGAAACCAAATGAAGCCGTGGTGCAGATCAAAGCCGCGGGCGTCAACTTCATCGACGTTTACTTTCGCGAAGGCCGTTACCCGGCGCAGCTTCCTTTTATTAATGGACAGGAAGCAGCGGGTTTGGTGACTGAAGTTGGAAGTGAAGTGACCAACGTGAAGGCCGGCGACCGCGTTGCTTACACGGGCATGCTCGGAAGTTATGCCGAATACGCGGCAGTGCCGGCGGCGCGTTTAGTGAAGATTCCTGACGAGCTGGACTTCGCGCAGGCTGCGGCGGCAATGCTCCAGGGCATGACTGCGCACTATCTTCTCTACAGCACTTATAAGCTGAAGAATGACGAGATCGCACTCATCCACGCGGCCGCAGGCGGTGTCGGATTGCTGCTGGTCCAAATGGCGAAACGGATCGGCGCGCAAGTGATCGCCACCGCAGGCACTGAAGAGAAAGCACAACTCGCGCGTGACGCCGGTGCCGATGACTGCATCGTTTACACCGAGACAGATTTTGAGACTGAGACGAAGCGACTAACGGACGGCAAGGGAGTGCACGTCGTTTACGACGGCGTCGGCAAAGCGACGTTTGAAAAGGATCTCAACGTGCTCCGCCCGCGCGGTTACCTCGTGTTGTTTGGCGGTGCGAGTGGTGCAGTGCCACCGTTTGATCTGATCAAGCTCTCGCAGAAAGGTTCGCTCTACGTCACGCGCCCGACGCTGGGCCACTACACTGCGACGCGTGAGGAACTCGAGTGGCGCGCAGACGCCGTGATGGGAATGATCGTCCGGGACGAACTGAAACTGCGCATACACAACACCTATCCGCTTGAAGAAGCCGCACAGGCCCACAGGGATCTCGAAGGAAGAAACACTAGCGGCAAGCTGTTGCTCGATCCGCGTTTATCCGCGTAAATACGCGGCCCATAACAAAATCGCCGAAGCCGTTCCGTCCATCGTCGGCTCGTTCGTGGAGTAGTCGTTAATGTCGTCGTGATAAACCGCGCGCTCATCCTGAAAAGCCGCAAGCGGATCCGGCTCTCGGATCGAAACGCCTCGCAGACTCTGAAACACCTTTCGATAAACTGGACCATCCACGAGTCCGCCGCGGATCATCTTCTTCATCAGCGCATTCGCAAACAGGTGAACGTCTTTCGGATAGACTCCGTCCGCCGGAATGCCCGTGAACATCGAAGTTCCCCACGGGTTCTTGCCCATCAACCAATCGAGGTGCTTCGCCGCAAACACGCGGTAACGCCTGTCGCCGGTCATGCGCTCGTAAAACAAACACTGCGTTGCGAGCGCTACGACGAGATTGTTTGAGCACCAGATAAACGGCACGCCGATGCGATAAGGATTGCTCTCGCCGTGCTTCAGGCACCGCTCGATCTGTTCGCGATAAAACGCGGCGAGTTGTTTCTTCGTGCGCGCGTCGACGAGATCGTAAAGACGGAAGTGACCGGCGTTCATGAACGGGTAAAACTGGTAATGACCGGCTTCGTGTTTTCCCATCCACGATTCAGTGCCGGCGATTAGCGCGTAACGTTTTGCATCGCGCAGGTAGCGAGGATCTTTCGTGGCGCGGAAGAGTTCCGCGGCTCCCCACTCCATGTCGTCGGCCCACGTCGTTTCCGCGTAGCGGTAAGGAGCGCCGTAAGAGTTTCCCTGCTGCACTCCTTCTTTCGCCTGGCCCAATGCGTACACTTCCCTGCCCGCTTGCAAAAGTGTATTCGCGAACGATCGCAGGCGAGGATCGTCTTCAAAGATCTGGTAACCGAGAGCCATCGCGGCAGCATAACGGCCCGCAAGGTTCGCGACGCCGTCCGACTCGCCCTTGTACTGTCGCAGGCCCTGCGGCTGTCCGTCGGCGAAATAGACGACGCGATAACTGCCCGGTCCCCAGCCGTAATCGACTGTCTCCTGATGAGGCAAACGGAAACCTTTGTGATCGCGATCGTCTGCGACCTGGTGATAGAGCTGATCGGGCGCAGGATGCAGGCGCAACATCCAGTTCAAACCCCAGATCGCTTCATCGAGAATGTCGGGAATTCCGTTCGCGCCGGGCTGGCCGAAGTTGTTGAACTTATCGGCGAAGTTTTTCCGCTCGGGTCCGTTGCGGACGAGTTCATACGCAAGCAGCATCTGTGCGGTGGCGTTGCTCGACGTCAGTAAGTATTTGAGTTGATCTCCGGCGTCGTGCCAGCCGCCAATGGCGTTGAGGTACGTGCCGGCGGGCTCGGGTCCGAATGCTGTGCGACCGTCGAAACTGTGACAGACCGCGTCGACGAACGGGTTGTACCCGCAGCGTTGTTGTCGCATGAAGTCGAGCAGTTGATCGGGGATTTCGGCGTTTGCAGTGCGGCTGATCTTGAACTTCGGCGAACGCGCGGCGCCGGCTTCGAGGATGTATGTGCCTTCGGATTTGAGCGACGAGAAATCGATCTCACCGTGACGATCAAACTGTCCCCAAACTCCCGGAACAGGCTTCACGCGACCCGCGAGGACTACCGCTCCCGTGTCCGCATTAATGATTCTGAATTCACCCGGCAACGACTGCTGCCCAAACACCATCGCCATCTTAAAATCTACGGTTGCGAAGCCGGCCTGGTTGACGCGGATATAAACCTCGGAGGCGTTCGCCATCACAGGAATTAAGAGCAGGATCAACGCGGAAAGCGTTTTCATGTGCATCGTTGGAAGAAATTCTTGACAGGTTTTACAGCGCCGCCTATAGTACCGCGAGGTTATGACGAGCACTCGTACATTTTTCTACTTCGCCTTTACTTACCGCTTCTTCTTTTTTAAGGAGAGCGGACCGGCGAAGTTTGAAAACGATGTGCTAACGACCTAAAGCAAGCACAAACACCTTCAACGAGCCAGCCGCGATCCTGAAAGTCGCGGCTGGCTTTTTATTACCCCAGAACGCTCGGAGCTTTAATCATGGACATAGAGCATTGGCGAAAAGAGATCGACGATATCGACGCCGAACTTCTGCGACTCCTCAACATGCGAGCGCGCCTCGCGCTGAAAGTCGGAGCACTCAAACAGGCAGCCGACCTTCCATGTTGTGATCCCGACCGCGAACGTCACATCCTCCGGCGAGTGCAGGAGATCAACTCCGGCCCGCTCGATGAACGTGCCGTTGGCAAAGTGTTCCGCCGCATCATCCGCGAATCAAGACGCGTTGAATCACAGGTGGTCTCCGAATGTTGCTGATTCGCAAACCAAGAGTTGCGTTCCAGGGCGAACGAGGCGCGTTCAGCGAAGAAGCCGCGCTGAAACTTCTCGGCCCTGAGATCGAGCTCGTGCCACGAAAAACTTTCGAAGACCTCTTCGACAGTTTCGATCGTGGAATGGCCGACTATCTCCTCGCACCTGTCGAAAACACGATCGCGGGCATCGTGCAGGCTTCAGTTGATCTACTGAATGAGAGTTCAGTGAAAGTGCTCGACGAGATCGAGATCAGGATCGAGCAGCATCTGATCGGTTGTACCGGCTCAACTTTAGAAACGATCGAAAACGTGCAGTCGCACGCAGTTGCACTCGCGCAATGCAAACGTTTTCTCGAAACACACGCGAGACTCAAACCCGTCGTCGCCGACGATACGGCGGGAAGCGTTGCTGAAGTCGTCCGTCGTCGTGACCCGAAACTGGCTGCCATCGCAGGAGAACGCGCCGCCGAAGTCTACGGGGCCACGATCCTTCGCCGGAGCATCCAGGACCAGACCGAAAACTTCACTCGCTTTGTTCTTCTGTCGGCGCCGATTCAAACAAACCTCAGGAAGCAATCCCTCTTAGTAAAGGAAGTCACATCATGATCGTCAACATGTCAAACAACGCAACCCCCGACGAAATCAACCACATCATCGATCGCATTCGCGAGTGTGGTTTTCAGGCACACGTGGTCCAGGGAGAAGAACGCACCATCATCGGGGCAATCGGCAGCAGCGGGCGTCGCTCGGAAATCGAAGCGCTCCGCGCCGCACCGGGAGTTGCGGAAGTTATCCAGATCTCGCATCCGTTCAAGCTGGTCAGCCGGCAACTGCGACAAGCTCGCACCGTCGTCGACGTGCGCGGAACGAAGATCGGAAACGGCGACCTGGTGGTGATTGCTGGGCCGTGTTCGGTGGAATCCGAGGAGCAGCTCATGGAGACTGCGCACGCCGTGAAAGCTTCAGGCGCGAACATGCTGCGTGGCGGCGCTTACAAGCCGCGGACGTCGCCTTACGACTTTCAGGGACTCGGAGTCGAAGCGCTGCGCTTCCTGCGCAAGGCGAGTCGCGAAACTGGCTTGCCGATTGTGACTGAAGTCATGAGTGAAGCAGACGTGGAGATCGTCGAAGAGTATGCAGACATGATGCAGGTCGGCGCGCGCAACATGCAGAACTTTTCGTTGCTGCGCAAACTTGCACACGTTTCGAAGCCGGTGCTTTTGAAACGTGGGCCATCGGCCACGGTGAAAGAGTGGTTGCTGGCGGCGGAGTACTTGCTGGCGGGCGGAAACGCGGACGTGGTTTTGTGTGAACGCGGCATCAAGACGTTTGAAACAGCAACGCGCAACACACTCGATCTCGCGGCAGTGGCGCTTGTTAAGGAACTGTCGCACCTGCCTGTGTTAGCAGATCCGTCGCACGGCACGGGTTTGCGGAGTTTGATAACGCCGATGTCAAAAGCGGCGGCGGCGGTTGGAGCCGATGGATTGATAATTGAAGTGCATCCGTGTCCGGAGCGAGCGCTGTCTGACGGGCCGCAGTCGCTGGATCTACCGGGATTCCAGGAGCTGATGGAGAGTCTGGGGCAGGCGCCGGTGCGTGAGGCGAAGGCCGCGTAAAGCGTTATAGGTCCTATATGTCCTATAGGACCTATACGTCCTATTCTGATCTAATTCCCTTCGGGGCTGCGCGTTTTCCGCGGCAGTTCCTTCTCGGTCTTGATGATCGTTCCGTCGATCGCATTGATATACATGTGCGTCGATCCGGGATTCACTTCATCCGCAATGATCACGTGGTAAAAAACCACTCCGTCTTTGCCGAGTTTCCCGGGCTCTTCCCAACCCTTCGCGCCGAGGCTGCATAACAAAACCTTGCCCGGCTGCTGGCTGGTCGCAATCTGAATTGCCTGGTCCATGTTGATCTTCGCGAGACGCACAAGCGCCGCGTGCATAACGTCGCGCATCTCCAGCTCCGTTTCCCTCTTTCGCATCCTCTCCTGTTCGATAAACGGTTCCTGGGCCATGCGTTCCTTCGTCTGTTCCTCGCGCGCGCCGCGCATCTTCATTACCTGCTTCTCTCTGTCTTTGCGTTCAGCTTCCTGCGCGGCGGGATCCTGTGATTGAACTTCAAAGCGCATGGCAAACGCCGCAGCCGCAACACACGGCACCAGCAGTAACATCGAAACTGTGAACAGCAACAACTTCTTCCAACGGGTTTTCAACTCAGGTTTTCTTAACAACGACATGATACGGGCCTCCAGTATGTCAGCATCGGCGATGCCTACGGTTGTAGTAACGGAGAGACTACGAAGAGGTGGCGCGGAGCTAGCGAGCCGGACGAGAGAGCGGGCGTAAATTTCCGGCTTCAGTATTCGCTCCGCCACCAGCTCGTCACAGCAGAGTTCGCGGGTTTCTTTGACCCGGCGTCTCAATAAAGCCGCAGCAGGATGAAACGAGATTGGGACGAAGAGCAGTTCGTAAATGAAATTGAGCAGGTAGTCGCGCCTGGCTACATGAATGAGTTCGTGGCCGATTGCAGACTTGAGCAGATCGGGATTTCCTTCGCGCAAAAGTGGTTCAGGCAAAATGATGACTGGCTGAAACAGGCCGATCGTGACGGGCACCGGCAACGTCTCTGAACAAAGCACTTTTGCGCGTGCGGGCGTGCCGAGTTCGAGCTCACACGTGCGAAGAACTTGTGCGACTTCGTCGTTCGACTCTATCTCCACTGCCGCGCGCCTGATGCGTCGTGTGGTCTGCCACGCATGGACCAGCTTGAAGATGCGAAAGATCAGAAACGCACCAAAGATCGCGAGCAGTGCGAATCCAAGCGCCTTGCTCAACTGAAATGTCGAAGCCGTCGGCGCTGAAGTTGTCGCAGGAACGCCTTCGAAACTGACGAGCGGCGGAATTGTTTCATTCGTGAAAGCGACGGTGGTAATCGAATCAGCGGCGAGCGTCTGTAAAGACGTTAACGCGGGAACTAAAAACGCGAGACACAGCGCACTCACCCATAGCCAGTGACGATAACGCGCGACAGAATTTCTGAGGAGCCATGAACCGAAACTCGCGAGCGCTGCGATGAGCACCACCTGCCAGCACGCGTTCAAGAGAAAGGTCAAAAGGAGATCGCTACTTGTTTTCATCGGCTTCCTCCCGTTCGACGAGCTTTTGCAGGCGCGCGAGCTTTTCCGGCGTCAGGTGTTTCGTTTCCACGAGACTCATCACGAGGCTTTCCGCCGAACCGCCAAACAGCCGATCGACAACGTCTTTCACGTGCTTGCCGACGACCTGCTTGCGGCTGACCGCAGGCTTATAAAAGTACGCACGGTTCTTGAGCGTTCGTTTGGCTTTGCCTTTGCGCTCGAGAATGTTGAGCATGGTCTGGACGGTGGTGTACGCCAGCTCGCGTTTGAGTTTTTGCTGCACGGTTTGCACGTTTGCTGGTCCGGTTTCCCACAGCACGTGCATGATTTCGAGTTCGAGTGGAGTCAGGTTTTCTGTCCTGGGACGCGCCATGGCACTGGATGTCTCCTAAGTTTTTAGGAGTATAGGGATGGGGCGGAAACGTGTCAACTAATTTCTTAGGACTCTAACCGCGGATGAAACGGATTGGAAGAACGATGTAGTATTCTGGTGAGGGCAGATGTCGAAACCAGTTGACGAACACCCAATCGTTCTCTACGACGGCGTTTGCGGTCTTTGTAATCGCGGCGTTCAGTTTCTGCTGAAGCGTGACAAAGGCGGGCGGTTGCAGTTTGCTTCCTTGCAGAGCGACTTCGCAGCGAAAGTGCTGGAGCGGCATGGACTCGATCCGAAAGATCTCGACACTGTTTACGTAGTAGTGAATCACGACCGTCCGGATGAGAAGGTTCTCGATCGTTCAAACGCCGTGTTGCAGGCATGGCATGAACTGGGCGGCCCATGGAAACTTCTCTCATCGATTTCGTCGATCATCCCGCGCGGTCTTCGCGACGTTGTCTATCGCTTCGTCGCTACGAATCGCTATCGCGTCTTTGGTAAATTCGACACGTGCATGCTGCCTGACCCAAGCCAGCGCAGCCGCTTTCTCGATCTCTGATCTGTGTTCATCTGTTTCTTTCATCCGGAGGATCCGTGGTTAAAATTCTGCTCGCCATCGTGACTGTCAGCATGCTGCTCTTTACCGCCCAGACTCCACAATTCGATCTCTTGATCCGCAACGGCCGTATCATCGACGGCTCCGGACGCGCCGCTTACAACGCAGATCTCGCCGTCAAAGGCGATCGCATCGTAAAGATCGGAGACCTTTCACAATCAACCGCGACGCGTGTGATCGACGCGCGCGGTCTCGTTGTCTCACCAGGCTTTATCGACATGCTGGGCCAATCCGAAACTTACCTGCTGATCGATCCACGCGCGATGAGCAAAGTGATGATGGGCGTGACGACGGAGATCACTGGCGAAGGCGAGTCGATTGCTCCGATTAACGAACGGCAGATCCGCGAGCAGCAGGACTTCCTCAAGCGCTTCAACCTGACGATCGACTGGCGCACACTCGACGAGTATTTCAAACGAATCGAGAAACAGGGCACGGGCGTGAACCTCGGCACGTTTGTCGGTGCTACGCAGGTGCGGGAATACGTGATCGGTTACGAAGATCGAAAACCGACGCCACAGGAGTTGGACCAGATGAAGAAGCTTGTCGCAGACGCAATGCGCGACGGCGCTCTCGGTCTTTCCAGTTCCTTGCAGTATGTCCCGGCGCGTTTCGCAGACACTTCCGAACTGATTGAACTCGCGAAAGTCGCTCGACAGCACGGCGGGATTTACATTACACACCAGCGCAGCGAAGGGCACACTATCGATGCATCGTTGGATGAAGTGTTCGAGATCGCGCGCAAAGCACAAACTCCGGTCGAGATCTGGCACCTCAAAACGGCTTACAAAAAGAACTGGGGCCGCATGCCGCACGTGCTTGCGCGAATCAAACAGGCACGCGATCAGGGTTTGGACATCACCGCCGATATCTATCCTTACATCGCCGGGAGCACGGCACTGAGTGCATCGCTGCCGCCGTGGGCGCTCGAAGGTGGCACCGAAAAGATGCTGGCACGCTTGCGCGATTCGGCAGTACGCCAGCGTTTGAAGAAAGAGATCTCCGAGGAACAGACGGCGTGGGAAAACATTTACCTCGGCAGTGGTGGTCCGGAAGGAGTTTTGGTCAGTTCCGTTGTGAATCGTGAGTTGGAATCGTTGCAGGGCAAACGTATCTCCGAAATCGCCGCGCAACAGAAGAAAGATCCACTCGACGCGGTGTTTGATCTCATCCTCGCGGACAACGGCCAAACGGGCGCGATTTATTTCATGATGAGTGAGGCTGACATGCGCGCCGCGATGCAGTCACCGTTTGTCAACTTCTGCACCGACAGCCCTGCGCGAGCGACTGATGGACCACTGGCAGGCACGAAGTCACATCCACGTGGCTGGGGCACTTACCCACGCATACTCGGCCGCTACGTGCGTGAAGAGCGTCTGCTCTCCCTCGAAACAGCAATTCACAAAATGACCGGCGGCCCGGCAGCCCGCGTGGGCCTGCGCGACCGCGGCCTGCTGCGCGAAGGCATGTTCGCCGACATCACCATCTTCAATCCAGAAACCGTTCTCGACCGCGCCACCTTCGAAAACCCAAATCAATATCCCACCGGCATCCAATACGTGGTCATCAACGGCACGATCAGCGTCGATCAAGAAAAACGCACTCCGGCACTCGCAGGCCGCATCCTCCGCGGAGCGGGCTTTAAAAATCCGCGCTGATCCGCGGCTAAACTTTGATATAGATTCGCTTGCGATAAAGCAACCACATCAACAGCAACCACACCAGAATAAACGCGATCGCATAAGCCAGCGACGCGTTGATCGGCGACGCCCAACTCAGGAACAAGTTCTGAAAAATCCACGGCTGCATCTTCACGAGCGCCATCAACTTCACCATCAACGCCGATCCGACAAACAGCGCGAGCGCATTCACGCCAAACACTTCAAACGGCCACGCCCAGCGTCGATAGCCTTTGATGTCGATCACCCAGTAGCAAAGTGCGAGCAGTTGCAATCCCAATCCTGCCGTAAACAGCACGTACGAACTGGTCCATAACGGTTTGTTGATCGGGAAGAACGGGTTCCACGCCCAACCGAGCGCCACGCACACCGCACCTGCCACAAACATCCCCACCACTTTCTCGAACCGCGAGTGCTCGCTGCGCAACCAGTGGCCCGTCAACACGCCGAAAAGCGTCGTAGCAATCGCGGGAATCGTGCTGAGCAATCCTTCCGGATCGTAAACCCTGCCCTGGCGCCAGATATGTGGGCCAAGAATCATGCGATCTATATAGGACGCGATGCTTCCTTCTTTGCTCAGATCCCCGGCGGGAAATCCAGGAGCTGCGAGTCGAGTCATCAACAACCAGTACACGACGAGCAGCGCGAGCGCGATAAGCAGTTGAGTTCTGATCGTCGTAGTTAAGAAGATCAGCGAAGCAATCAGGTAACAGATCGCGATGCGTTGCAGCACTCCCGGAATGCGAACTGTTGCAAGCTGGAAGTATGGGAAAGCGTTGAGAAACAGGCCAAGTCCGAAGATGATCGCGCTACGCTTGAACACCTTGAGATACTGCTCGCGCTTGACGCTTCCCTCTTCGACGCGGCGCGCGAACGCGAGCGTGATCGACACGCCGACGATGAACAGGAAGAACGGAAACACGAGATCGGTTGGCGTCCAGCCGTGCCACTGTGCGTGTTGCAGCGGCCAGTAGATGCTGGACCACGTGCCCGGATTATTGACGAGCACCATGCCGGCGATCGTGATGCCGCGAAACACGTCGAGTGAAACTAACCGGCTGTCAGGATTTGCTGCGAAGAGTTTTCGGGCCATTGGGGGTTTTCCCGGCTGAGTCTATTCAAAACGTGGCTCAATCTCAAACGGTATGTGTTAGAGTGTGCGTGCCCAATGTCGTTAATGCTTGCAGAGATCGCCGAGCAACCTGCCGCACTCGAGCGCACGATCGCGGAAGAGCGCAGCAAGATCGCAAAGCTCGGACAGTTGCTCAAGACGCGCGACATTCACCTGATCGTACTCGTCGCGCGCGGTAGTTCCGACAACGCCGCCCTGTTTGGCCGGTACCTGCTCGAGATCACCACCGGCATTCCTGTTTCACTTTCTGCTCCATCTGTTCACACGATCTACGGCGCGAAGCTGAAGTTGGACCATGCACTTGTGGTCGGTGTGTCGCAATCCGGTGAAGGTGAAGACATCAACCACGTGCTCGAGAGTGCGCGCGCTTCCGGCGCTTACACGATTGGCATAACTAACGAGCCCGGATCGTCGATGACGCGAGTAGTCGACGAAACGCTGCTCACACACGGCGGGCGCGAGCGTTCCGTTGCGGCGACGAAGACATTTACCGGGCAGATGCTCCTCTTTTATATGCTCGCGACGGAGCTGGCGCAGAACCCGGTGCCGTTCTCCTACGAAATGATTCCGCAGTTCGTCGCCGGCGCGCTCGAGCAGAAAGCGGCGATCGCGGAGCTCGTGCAACGTTACGTATTCATGGAAAACTGCGTCGTCGTCGGGCGCGGACTGGCTTACGCGAATGCTTACGAGCTGGCTTTGAAGTTGATGGAGACGTGCTACGTTGTTGCGGAGCGTTTTTCTTCTGCCGATTTCCTGCATGGACCAGTGGCGATGGTCGAGCGCCATTTTCCCGTCATACTTTTTGCGCCGCCGGGTGTGATGCTGCCGGGAGTGAAGAGTTTGATTGAGCGACTGCGCGAATTGCATGCAGATACACTCGCGATCACGAGCGACGTCGACGCTGGAGCGCTGTGTACGCGTTCGATCGTTTTGTCCGGCGAGATTGACGAGTTTCTCGCGCCGATTCCGTACATAGTTCCCGGTCAACTTTTTGCGGCGCTGCTCGCGGAAGCGAAAGGACTCAATCCTGACGCGCCACGTTCTTTATCAAAAGTGACGCGCACACTCTGAGAAGACGATGAACATCGAACTGAAGGATTTGTCGCACAATCCCGTCTACGCGCAGGTCCGGCAACAGATCGAAGATCAGATTCGCAACAAGACAATCGGCCCGGGCGAATCACTTCCCTCCCCCGCCTCTCTCGCACAGAAGCTCTCGGTCGACAAAGGCGAAATCCAGCGCGCCTACTACGAACTCGAACACCTCGGCCTGATAGTCAAGCACACCGGCAAAGACTTCCTCGGCAAACCCCGGATCGACTACCGCGCCCGCACTTGAGCTAATGCTACACAGGATTCATGATTATAGGATTGACATGAAACCACATTCCACATAAAGCCAGCGAACCTTATAGGTCTTATCGGATTGATAGGACCTATCATGACCTATTATTAGATCTGCGGGCTGCGTGCTATCCTTCCACGCGAGCGAAAGTGGCGGAATTGGCAGACGCGCCAGACTTAGGATCTGGTACCGAAAGGTGTGGGGGTTCGAGTCCCCCCTTTCGCACCAACTAACACAAAAACGAAAATGAAAACTGAACTTATAGACGTCTCTCCAACGCGCAAAGAGATAAAGATCGAGATTGATCCGGAACAGGTTAAGAGCGAGTTCGATCGCATCAGCCAGCAGTACAGCAAGGCCGCAAATGTTCCCGGATTTCGTCCGGGACATGCGCCCACTTCCGTGGTCCGCACTCGTTACAAGAGCGAGATCAGAAGCGAAGTGTTGCGCGAACTCCTTCCCAATGCTGTCAACAATGCGATCGTCGAGCATAAGCTTGTCGTACTCGGCGAGCCTGACGTGCAGTTTGACAACACTGAAGCACTGGAACGCCTTGGCGAAGAACCACTAACGCTGAAAGTCACTGTAGAAATTCTTCCGGACATAAAACTCGACACCTACAAAGGCATCGAAGCGACACGTATCAAGCGGCCCATCAGCGACGACGACGTCAACAAGATGATCGAAAGCTTGCGCGAGGCGTCAGCGTCACTTCAGCCCGTCGAAGATCGTGCATCGCAGCTGGGCGACACCGTCACGATCAACGCGACCGGTAAAATGGTCGACGAACCGGAGTCGGAAGAGATCAAAGTTGACGACGTTGAAGTCGTTCTCGGTGCACCAGGCGTGATCGAACAGTTCACCGAGAATCTCACCGGCGTCAAACCAGAGGACACCCGGACTTTCACTGTCGATTATCCCGCCGATTACAACTCCAAGGGTTTGGCAGGAAAGAAAGTCGAGTACACGGCGGAAGTGACTGCGGTTCGGCAGAAAGAACTGCCTGAGTTTGACGACGAATGGGCCAAGAGCCTCGGCGGCGACTTCGATTCCGCCGAAACATTAAAGGCCAAAGTACGTGAAGATCTCGAAGCGCGTGCGACAGCGGAATCTGATCGCCACCTGCGCGACCAGTTGATACGCAAGTTGATCGATTCGAACCAATTCGAAGTGCCTCAAAGCCTCATCGAACAACAAACCGGACACAGGTTGCAGGACGTTGCACGACAGATGATGAGTCGTGGGATGGATCCGAATAATCAGGAGCTCAACTGGGAAGCCGCGACTGAAGAGATGAGAGTGCAGGCTGAAGGAGACGTGCGCGCGACGATGCTCCTGGAGAAGATCGCAGAGGCAGAGAATATCACTGTTTCGAATGAAGAAGTTGAAGCTGAGATCCAGGCGATCGCAAGTGCGGCACGACAACCGTTAGAGCAAGTGCGTGCTGCCTTGACAAAGGATGGGGGCGAACGTAGCATCGCGCACAGATTGCGCAATCGTAAAGCGCTTGAGTTTTTAGTTGAAAACGCACAAGTAACTGACGGCGAGTGGACCGAACCAAAGGGTGCGGAAGAGCAGGCACCGGAAGAAGAAACTCAGTCGTAAATTAGTACTAACGTTCCTTGAACGAGGTTAGAAATTTTATGGCCTTAGTCCCAATGGTCGTGGAGCAGACTTCGAGAGGCGAGCGGGCCTTTGATATTTACTCACGACTGCTGAAAGACAACATTATCTTCCTGGGTACCCCGATCGACGATCAGATTGCCAACCTTATCGTAGCCCAACTCTTATTCTTAGAAGCTGAAGATCCTGAAAAGGACATCAACCTCTATATCAATTCACCTGGTGGTTCGATCACTGCAGGAATGGCGATCTACGATACGATGCAATTCATTCGTCCCGACGTCACGACTATCTGCGTTGGACAATGTGCATCGATGGGGGCCCTGCTGTTAGCTGCCGGCGCAAAAGGAAAGCGTTTCGCCCTCCCAAATTCACGCATCCTCATTCACCAGCCATCAGGCGGATCACAAGGTCAGGCAACAGACATCCGTATTCAAGCAGAAGAGATTTTGCGAATGCGTGAACTCACTTCCCAGATCATCGCGAAGCACACGGGTCAGTCGTACGAAACAGTCGAACGCGATGTCGAAAGGGACAAAATTATGTCTGCCATGCAGGCCAAAGAATATGGTTTAATAGACGAGGTCATCGCGCACCGCGAGTAAGCCGTTCCCCAAAGGAGCTTCATCCCTAGACTATGGTGAGACGAACTGATGATACTCTGCGCTGCTCATTCTGTGGCAAGTCACAGAATGAAGTTAAGAAGCTCATTGCCGGCCCCACTGTTTACATCTGCAATGAGTGTATAGACATCTGCAACGAGATTATCACTGACGATCAGCAGGCAGAGTCAGTAGCCACTCGCCCGCCACTCCCCAAGCCCGGAGAGATCAAGAACTTCTTAGACGAATATGTCATCGGTCAGGAAGAGACGAAGAAGCGTCTCGCCGTCGCCGTTTATCAACACTACAAACGAATCGAACTCGGCCGCCGTCGTTCCGACGTCGAGATTCAGAAGGCAAACATTCTTCTGATCGGTCCGACCGGAACCGGCAAGACGTTGCTCGCGCAGACGCTCGCACGCATGCTGAGCGTTCCGTTCACGATCGTCGACGCCACTACGCTGACTGAAGCGGGTTACGTCGGCGAAGACGTAGAGAACATCATTCTCAAACTTCTGCAGGCGGCGAACGGCGACGTCGAACGCGCGCAGCAAGGCATTATATATATCGACGAAGTTGACAAGATTTGTCGCAAGGACGAGAACCCGTCGATCACTCGCGACGTGTCAGGCGAAGGCGTGCAGCAAGCGCTGCTGAAGATCCTCGAAGGCACGGTTGCAAATGTTCCGCCGCAGGGCGGTCGCAAGCATCCGCACCAGGAGTTCTTCCCGGTCGATACGACGAACATTCTCTTCCTGTGCGGCGGTGCATTCGTCGGACTGGAAAAAGTTATTGAGAAGCGACTGCGCAACAAGTCACTTGGCTTCCATGCCGAAGTGAAGTCAGGCACTCATCGTCATGCTGAGGCACTCGCGCAGGTGCAGCCTGAAGATCTCATTCGCTTCGGATTGATACCGGAGTTTGTCGGACGTTTGCCTGTATGCGGCGTGCTGCACGAACTGGACGAAGGTGCTCTCATCAAGATTCTTACCGAACCGAAGAACGCTCTCGTCAAGCAGTATCAGAAGAAATTTGACTTCGATAACGTCAAGCTGAAGTTCACCGAGGATGCTCTCAAGGCGGTCGCCCGGCAAGCCGTTGAGAGGAAAGTGGGCGCCCGCGGCCTGATGATGATCCTCGAGGAACTCCTCCTTGATGCCATGTACACTCTTCCCTCGCAAAAACGCGTCAAGGAATTCGTCATCACGAGCGAGATGGTCGAGCGTCGCCGTGCCATGCCTGGTGAGGGTCTGACCGGAATCGACGGCGCCGCCGCCTAAGCCCGCGACGCGGGCGATCGCATAGAGCCTGGGGCGTAAGCCCCAGGAAACGTCCACAATAAAATTTTCTCGAGCCCGCAAAGCGGGCGAAAGCCCAGTTGAGACATTCAACACGACGAACGCCCGCTTCGCGGGCTGAACATTTTTCCACTAATGGTCCTGGGGCTTACGCCCCAGGCTTTACGCTTACACCTGCTTCGCAGGTGAAGAAATCTCGTTTACACCTGCTTCGCAGGGTGAAGAAATCTCGCTTACACCTGCTTCGCAGGTGTGCAGATCTCAAAGTAGCGCCCCCGCGGGAAATGTTTTACAATTAGGCCTCTTTCTCAGGTAGTTGTACTAATCATGGAAGAATATTCAGACAGAACCCCCGCCGACGTTGCCTGGTACCCCATGGTGCCGATTCGGGACGTCGTGATATTCCCGTTCACTAAAGTAGCTTTCAAAATCGGTCGCGCAGGGTCGGTGAGGGCACTCGAACAGGCCCTTGCCACTGACCGGACGATATTCCTGGCTACTCAGCACGACGCAACTGTCGACGAACCCACGCCTGAACAGATCTACGGCATCGGGACACTCGGCCGCATTCTGCAGTCGCAGAAACAGGAGAACGGCCAGATCAAGGTAGTCGTCGAGGGTCGCGAGCGCGCGACGACGGTTCGGGTTGAGAACAGCGATGGGGCGTTTATGGCGCTTGTGCGCCGCGCGCCTGTAGTCAACGAGGAAGGCGCGCGTCTCGATGCGCTCATTCAAAAAGTTGGCCAGCTCGTCGAGCAGCACCTGCGTCTGGCGCCAGACACACAGACCGACGCGTTGCAAACAGCTCTTCGCAACCAGGAGCCTTCGCATCTCGCTGACGCTCTCGCATCGCAACTCAGGATCTCCGTTGAAGACAAACAAGGCTTGCTCGAGATCTTTTCGACTCAGGCACGCCTGCAACGTCTGATCGAGTTGCTGGAAACCGAGATCGAAAAACGCCAGCTCGACCGCACGATCCAAACTCGCGTGAAGCGACAGATGGAGAAGGCGCAGAAAGAGTACTACCTCAACGAGCAGATCAAAGCGATTCACAAGGAACTCGGTCGCAAAGACGAGAAAGCCGAGCTCGAAGAGCTGAAGAAAAAGATCGAAGAAGCCGGCATGACCGAAGAGGCCAAAGAGAAGGCGATGCAGGAACTGCACCGCCTCGAAGCCATGCCGCCGATGTCAGCCGAAGGCACAGTCTCTCGAACTTACATCGACTGGCTGATCAGCGTACCCTGGAAACAGAAGTCAAAAGAGATCAAGGATCTCGTCAAAGCAGAAGAGGTGCTCAACGAGGACCACTTCGGACTCGAGAAGATCAAGGAACGTATTCTCGAGTATCTCGCCGTGCGCCAGCTTGTGAAGAACCCGCGCGGATCGATTCTCTGCTTCGTCGGACCTCCAGGCGTCGGCAAAACAAGTCTTGGTAAGTCGATCGCACGCGCAACCGGAAGAAAGTTTGTTCGACTTTCACTCGGCGGCGTGCGCGATGAAGCTGAGATTCGCGGTCATCGTCGTACATACATCGGCGCACTGCCCGGACAGATCATCCAGATGATGAAGAAAGCCGGCGCTGTGAATCCAGTGTTGCTGCTCGACGAAGTTGATAAGCTTGGAGCAGACTTCCGCGGCGATCCGAGTGCGGCGCTTCTCGAAGTACTCGATCCGGAACAGAACCACACGTTCCAGGATCATTATCTCGACGTTGAATACGATCTCTCGAAAGTCTTCTTCATCGCTACAGCTAACGTCCTGCATACGATTCCACCGGCACTGCAAGATCGTCTCGAGATACTCCGGCTCTCCGGTTACACGGAACGTGAGAAGCTCGAGATCGCGAAGCGACACCTGGTGCCGAAGCAGGCTGAAGGAAATGGCCTGAAGGTCGAACAGTTTGACTTCACCGACGAAGGCATTCTCGAAATCATTCGTCACTATACACGCGAGGCCGGCGTTCGCAACCTCGAACGCGAGATCGGTTCTTGCTGCCGCAAACTTGCTCGTAAGTTTGTTTCAGAGCAGGCGGATGGAAACTCGCCGCTCGTGGTCGTCGATGCTGAACGCGTGCGCGAGATGCTCGGGCCCATCAAGTTTCGCCAGCAAGGCATGGCCGCGAACAGTGAAATCGGTCTGGCGACCGGACTTGCATGGACGGAGATCGGCGGCGAAGTTCTTCAGATCGAAGCCACGCTCGTTAAGGGACGTGGCGGCGTGACGCTCACCGGAAAACTCGGCGACGTGATGCAGGAGTCGGCACAAGCTGCACTCACGTGCATTCGCGCACGGGCAGAACGCCTCGCGATGAGTCTCGACTTCATTCGCAAACGCGATCTGCACATCCATATTCCGGAAGGCGCGATCCCGAAAGATGGTCCATCAGCCGGTATCACGATGGCAACTGCGATGGCGTCAGCGTTGACGCGAGCCCCGGTGAGGAAGAACGTTGCGATGACCGGCGAGATCACGTTGCGCGGCAAGGTGCTCCCGATCGGCGGCGTGAAGGAGAAATTGCTCGCCGCACATCGCTTCGGCATCGATACGATTATCCTGCCGAAAGACAATGAGAAAGATCTGTCGGAAGTGCCCGAGGAAGTTCGCGATGCGCTCTGCATTCATCTGGTGGAAACCATCGATGAAGTGTTGTCGCTCGCGCTCGAGGATTCTTGCCCGACGCAGGCTGCTACCGACGAAGGTCCGCCGTTGTGGACAACCGAGCAGCCTTCGCAAGGTATTCAGACCAGTTAAGACCGACTCAACCTCAAAGTCACTGAGACACAAAGAGTGAAATAAGCTCGTTGTGTCTTTGTGCCTTGTGGTCAACTTACAAATCTCATAGGAGAAGCAAATATGGGCAAAGCAAAAGACGCCGATTTAATCCTTAAACTGTACGACCTCCGCCGCGAGCAGACCATGCGCGACGCGCGCAACTGGTTCTTCACGTTCAATCCTCAGACGCCGCAAGATTTTATGGATGTATTAACGAGCGATAAGAGCGGCTACTATCGCATGGTCGTTTCCTACTGGGACATGGCCGCGTCACTCGTGAATCACGGCGCAATCGATGCCGACATGTTCAACGACGCCAATGGCGAGCACATCTTCGTGTTTGCGAAGATTGAACCGTTCCTGCCGGCGTTGAGAGAGATGGGGAACCCTGATTTTCTCGTTCACCTCGAAAGAGTGATCAAAGAGATTCCGAATTATGAGCAGAGGTTAGTTGCGACGAGAGAACGTATTCAGAAGATTCTGGCCCTTTACCAGCAACGAGCTGCCGAACAGGCCGCAGCCGCCGCAGGTGATTAAGGTGAAAAACGAAGGGGCCGCGAAGATCCGCGGCCCTTACAAAGCAGAGTTCCTGAAGTCAGCCTTCGCAGAGGCTGACTGGCCACGAGATTTCAAGCCCGAGATCGCCTTTTTGGGACGCTCCAACGTCGGCAAGTCGAGCCTGATCAATTCCCTGCTCTCCGTCCGTGGCCTTGCTCGCACGTCGTCCACTCCGGGCCGCACCCAGTCGCTGAATTTCTTCGAAATTAACAATCAATTCAGGTTTGTGGACTTTCCGGGTTTTGGGTACGCTCGCGTACCTCGCGAAATAAAATCCAGTTGGGGCGAGATGGCCACCAGTTATCTTGCCAAGCGCCCGCAGCTTGTGCTATCAATTCATGTCGTAGATTCGCGCCACGAACCCACAAAACAGGATTTGCAACTCCACGAGTGGCTTGAGCTAAGCAACAAGCCTCAGTTAGTCGTTGCCACAAAATCCGATAAGCTTTCGAACAACGAACTGAGGAAGAATCTGGAGCACATTGCACGCGTGCTCAAACACGACAGCGTTATGGCCTATTCGGCCAAAAGCGGCCGCGGTCGCGATGAACTTTGGCGTGCATTAAAGAGCGCGATCGATCGAGTTGAATGAACCTGTGCTGCGTCAGCGTTGCTGCTAGACAAGACCGCGATAGTTATAACGACAGAAACACAGAAGCGTTTGCGCTTTGCAACGTTAAGCTAGTATCCTGAAACGAATCCAAAGTCTCATACAGCCCCCTTTGGTCAACTTGAATGTAATGGGCCACGCGCTTCGAGTGGGTGGCATCAAAATGTTACCCAATTTGCCGCGCGCGGAAAGTTGAGTTACATTGCACAACACCGTTGAGGAGAGTCGTAGTTAATTGCCCCACCTGAGGTGGGAAGTGGGAAGCAATGCGCGCGTCCCGCGTCCGTCGCTCTACCGCACACTCGAACAACAATCCACGTTTAGTTAGTTACTTGATAACCGCTGAAAGCACGTAGTTAGAAATACCGAGAAGAATAGACATGTCACAACGAACACG
>DASTQB010000112.1:0-46329 GCA_035761985.1 Pyrinomonadaceae bacterium | reverse complement strand
AAGTGAAAAACTGAAAGGCGGTGAGGAGTTAACGACTGTGGCCAAGGGTCTCGCCCTCCGCGCACTCGAGAATCGCTGATCAGAAGAAGCGGTAGTGGCCCTTGATGGTCCAGGCAAACATCACGTCTTCGATACGTGTGCCCGCGCCGATGTTGTGGACGATCAGATAACGATCTTCGGAGCCCGACAACATATTCGTCACGATCCCGATGTGATCGATGCCGCTCGTCAACTCCCACGCGATGATGTCGCCAGGCTGATAATCCGCGGCGCTGTCGCTAACCGGCAGCGACTTCCCCTGCCGCTTGAAATAAGCCATCAGGTTCAATACGCGGCGATGATCGATATTGCGATCCGGAGGAATCGCGCCCCACTTGTTCGGGTATTCGGCGCGCGCCGCTCTCATGTCTTCGTGAACCTCTTTCTGAAGGTCGATACCGGCTTTTCGAAACGCACGGACCACAACGTCTGAACAAACACCGGTTTTCTCCGGCACGTCACCGCCCGGGTAATCGAGCGCGACGTATGCCGGATCGTAACCCGTCGTCACACCGGCCTGTGCAACTGCGCCGTCGAGCATTTGCCTGAGTTGAGGTGAGGCGTTGTCTGGCAGTGGTTTGATAGTCGGACTGGGCGGCACAGCAGGTCCACTATTAAGAACTACCGGCTGCCGCTGACAACCTCCTGCCATTAACGCGCTGATCAGAATTAACAGTTTTGCGATGCTATGTAGTTGCATTTGGGCCAGCCATTCCGCACACGGGCGGCGTTAGTCCTTAGACGCTCATGTACCGTCACGAGTTCCACTGTTTGTGTATATCAGTGTATCGGGTGACAATGTACCCATCGATACAACTCAGCGAGATTTTGTTCAGATTAAGGGAGAAGACTACATGCAACAAGCAACGCCAACAGTCGCCACGCCGGCTAACGAGCCCGGCGGAGAAGCGAAAACTTTTACAGCGAGAGCTTTCGGCGCTCAAAGTGCCGATTCCGATCTAGCACCGCTATCAATCGTTCGGCGCCAGCCGCGCGAGCACGACGTTCAAATCGAGATTATGTATTGCGGAGTTTGCCATTCCGACCTGCATCAGGTGCGCGACGAGTGGCGCGAGGTGATGCCTACTGTTTATCCGTGCGTTGTGGGCCATGAGATCGTCGGGCGCGTTACCAAAGTTGGAAGCGCCGTAACGAAGTTTCAGGAAGGCGATCTCGCGGCAGTCGGTTGCATGGTCGATTCGTGCAGAAAGTGTGAGAACTGTCTCGAAGGACTCGAGCAGTATTGCGTAAACATCGCCGTGTTTACCTATAACTCGGAAGACAAGATACTCGGTGGCGTTACGTATGGCGGCTACTCGCAGAGTATCGTCGTCGACGAAGCATTCGTCTTGCGTGTGTCCGACAAGCTGGATCCTGCGGGCGCGGCGCCGTTGCTGTGCGCAGGCATCACGACGTATTCGCCGCTGCGTCACTGGAATGTGAGAGCGGGACAGAAAGTCGGTGTCGTTGGTCTCGGTGGACTGGGCCACATGGCGGTGAAGTTTGCGAATGCGTTTGGCGCGCATGTTGTGCTGTTTACCACGTCGCCGAACAAGATCGCCGATGCGAAGCGACTGGGCGCACACGAAGTGGTCCTGTCGAACGATGCGGACGAGATGTTGAAACATGCCGGAACCTTCAACTTCATTTTGGACACCGTTTCGGCGCAGCATGATTTGAACCCATACCTGCAATTATTAAAACGCGATGGAACGCTGACGCTGGTTGGCGCACCGCCGATGCCGTTACCGGTGGCTTCGTTCAACCTTATTTTTGGACGTCATCAACTGGCCGGATCCGGAATTGGCGGCATTCGCGAAACTCAGGAGATGCTGGATTTCTGTGCCGAGCACAACATCACTGCCGATGTCGAGTTGATTCCAATTCAACAGATCAATGAAGCGTACAACCGTCTCGTGAAGAGTGACGTGAAGTATCGCTTTGTGATCGACATGGGCTCTTTGCAGTAACCGAATTTAGGGTTGCCGACAAAAGAAGCGGGCCTCTGGTAACCACCGGAGGCCCGTTCGTCTGATAATTCCTACCGTTCACGTATTATTTATTGCCAACTCGTCCCTCCTCACCTAGCATCTGCCGCCAAAAGGAGACCTCTATGAAACTCAGAATACTTACAATCCTTTGTTTCCTGCTGTTGCCGGCTGCACCGACCCTGGCCCAGTCAACTCCGGAAAAGACTCCCGACATGTCCACCGAACTGCGCAACGCGTTCAACGAAGTGAACGGCTGGGTGACGAAGTCCGCTGAAATGGTCCCGGCAGACAAGTATAACTATCGCCCGGTTGACACGGTGCGGACTTTTGGTCAGTTGATCGCCCACCTCACTGATTCATACAACTATTTTTGCGCGAAGGGTGCGGGTAACGACGTTAAGTGGTCTGAAGCGGTTGAGAAGGCGGCCACTGATAAAGACACGTTGCTTCCGAAGTTTAAAGAAGCTGTCGGCAGATGTGAGGCTGCATACAGCTCGAGCAACGCCCAGCTTAGACCGCTATTTATGAACATCAACCACACGAGTATGCATTACGGCAATCTGATCACGTACATGCGTATGCTTGGTCTAAAACCTCCCTCGAGCTGAGAGCCCGGCGGTGATCGTCCAGCTCGGTTGCTCGCAGTTGTAGAGAACGGCGAACGTTCTCGAGGTGTGTTACACTGCGGCGCATGACAACAAAGAAACTCTCAAAATCTCACACTGCAAGTGCCAGGAAGCGTTCGGCGAAGAAGGCGGCTTCATCACGCACAAAGAAAACAGCAGCGACGAACGCGCGTAAATCAGCACCGAAAACTAAACCGTCCAAGCGAAGGAAAGAAACTCCCGAAGAGTTCAAAAAACGTATGGAGCTCACCCAACGGATTTTTGATATAGCTTACGAAGCCAATCAACGCGGCGAGTTCTGGCGCTTTTAAAATTCTGCCTCACTAATTGAATCCGATGCCGTACTTCACCTACGACACGTCTGTCATTATTGCTAGAAGACTACCTATTCTTCAGAACATGCCGCGGAATTTTCTTATGTCTGCGGTGGTGCTGATGGAGCTCGCCGCCAGCGCGCACGACATTTCCCAACGCAAGGAATTCGAGCAAGCCTATTTACATTACCAAAGAAACCAGTTACTCATCGTCCCCAACGCCGATGACTGGCTCCTGGCCTCCAGGATCCTCTTCCTTCTAACTCACGCACGAAAACGCCTGAACAAAGGCAAACTAAAACAACTCCCACCCGGCGCTTCACAGCGTCTCGCGCTCGACGTGTTACTCGCAGTCAGCGCACGGAGATGGAAGGCACAGGTCGTCACCGAGAACTGGTCCGATTTCAAAGCAATCCAACGCTACTGCAACACCACGATCGTTAAAGCAACGCAGTTCTTTCGACGATAAGCTTCAACCTTAACCACAGATGACACGGATAAAGATCCGATTTTAAGATCCGTGTAATCCGCGGCCCTCGCAACGTTTGCGGTGTCAGTAGTTCGTCAGAATCTCTTCGGGTTTGAAGCCCATCTTTTGAAGACGCTCGCGGGTTTGATCGATCATCTCTCGCGAGCCGCAGATCAAGGCGACCGGGGCGGAAAGACTCGGCAAGACGTGGTCCAATAACGTCTGCACGTAACCGGTTGGACCAGACCAGTCGTGGCCGTCGGGACGTGAGATTACCTGCCGCAACTCGACACCTGCATCCTTCCACTCTTCAGTCTCGCTGCGATAGCAGAAGTCGTCGGGTGTGCGCGCGCCGTAAAGCACGACGAGTTGACCAAACTCGCCTTTGCGCTTCATCACATGGCGCAACGCCGAACGCAGCGGCGCGACGCCTGTGCCCATTGCCACAAACACCAGGTCGCGACCTTTCATCTCGTCGAGCCGAAAGCCGCCGCCACAAACCTCGACGAGCTCAATCTCGTCGCCGACCTTCATGTCGTAAATCACGCAGCTCGCACCGGCTTTTCGTTTCACAAGCACTTCCAGATCCGGATCCTCCGGCGCGCTTGCGAACGCAAAGTAGGCCGGGTTTTCAGAAGCAACGCGCAATACCGCCACTTGCCCCGGAGTGAAGTCGATTGGATCCGTCGGATGAAGATCAAAAGAGCGAATGCTCGGCGCCTGGTCGCGAATCGCGGAAATGAGGAGTTTTTGCATAATGTCACGCCGGAGTGTACCAAATCGCTCTTCCTATTCTCATCACTGGTGATACAATTCTGGCCGCATGAACTCCCAACGTCTCACCTGCCTGATCGTGATTCTGCTGTGCGCCGTTGCCGCACACGCGCAGTCAGGCCGGCGACAGACTAAGCGGCCCCCGGCAGCCCCGGTTCCAACGCCCACTCCTGAACCAAGTCCAACGGCAAAGACAGAAACGAAGGACCCGGAACTCGAAATTTTCCTGGGAGCAGATCGAGATCATAACTATGGCGCCGTTCCGTGGAGGTTTTACGACGCAGCACTTCGCGGGTGCGCCGATCGCCTGCGCCAGAAATCGGGAGTAGCCGTCGACGTGTCTCAAAACTCCGTGAGCCGCGGCGATGCAATCAAAAAGGCCAAGTCGAGCGACAACACCTACGTCATCCTGATCATTTTGACATTCGACGCCATGGCCCGATCTTACGACGACCTTCAATTGCACTTCACGGTCTTTGCGCCGACGACCTCTAAGGTCGTGACAACGGGCATCGAATACCTGAACGGTAATCGCGTGGGACCGGTGGTTGCTGGACGAACGAGTCGTTTACCAGGTGCGGTTTATCGCGAAGAGGTAATCAGGCATGCGGGCGAGCAAGCCGCGGATAGAAGTTGGAAGGCAATCAACAAAAGGGTCGCCGAGGCGCCCACGAAGCTCACTCCTCGTAAAGCTTCTCGATCACATCTTTATACTTCTCGTCGATCACGCGCCGCTTTACTTTCAACGTCGGAGTGAGCTCTCCACCCTCGATCGTAAACTCATTTTCAATCAGCGCGATCTTCTTGATGCGTTCGTAGCGCGCGAGGTTTGGAGTTAACCCCGCAATCTGTCGCTCAAGCAGGTTGATGATGCGCGGATGTCGACAAAGCTCGCTGCGACTCTGCACTTCAATTCCCTTCAACTTGCAGTACGACTCGAGCTGTTCCCAAACAGGCACGATCAGCGCCGCCGGAAACTTTCGCCCCGCGCCAATCAACACTACCTGGTTCACGAAACGAGAACCTTTGATCGCCTGCTCGATCGGCTGTGGTGAGATGTATTTGCCACCGGAAGTCTTGAACAACTCTTTCTTGCGATCGGTGATGCGCAGGAAACCATCGGGATCGAGCGCGCCGATGTCGCCGGTCTTAAACCAGCCGTCACTTGTAAACACTGCGCGCGTCTCTTCGGGTTTGTTGTAGTAGCCGCGCATTATGTTTGGACCACGCACTTCGATCTCACCGTCCTCCGCAATGCGCACCTCGACGTTGGGAATCGGTTTGCCCACAGTGCCGACGCGATTCTCCTCGATCGTGCTGGCAGTGATGACGGGTGAAGTTTCCGTCAGACCGTAACCTTGCACGATCGGAATGCCCACGCCGATGTAGATGTACGCGAGCTCTTCCGGCAGCGCCGCGCCGCCTGAGATCAGCAGACGCATTCTCCCACCGAAGGCCTTGTGCCATTTGGAATATACGAGCCTATTTGCAATCGAATGCTTCAGCTTCAGGATCGCAGGAATCGGCTTGCGCGCGAGCGACAGCACCGCGTATTCACGGGCCACTGAAACGGACCACGCGAGAAGAGCTTCATTTATTTTTCCACTCTCCGCGGCGCGTTCACGGATGCGCTGGTAGATCTTTTCAAAGATACGCGGCACGCCGACCAGGATCGTCGGACGCACTTCCCGCAGGTTTGGACCAATCGTCAGCAACGACTCGGCAAAGTACACGGCAATGCCCTGGTGCAGGTACATGTACATCGCCTCGCGTTCAAACACATGAGACAGCGGCAACACTGACAACGCTATGTCGCCTTCTCCAAAGTTGAAATGACCTGATGAGTCGATGAGGTTAGAAACCAGGTTCGAATGCGTGAGCATTACGCCTTTCGGCTCGCCCGTCGTGCCTGAGGTGTAGATGAGCGTTGCGAGCTCGTCGGGCTTCGTTTCAACTGAAGTGCGATCAATGTGACCCGGATCGCGTTGCTGGAGTTCGCGTCCTTTTTCTTCCAATTGAGCAAGCGTCAGACCGTCAGCCGGCGTCACACCGTCAGGCTCGAAAAAGATGACGTGCTTAACTGACGGACACTCGCCGAGCACCTCCTTGAGCTCTTCAAACTTTTCACGACGCTCGACAAAGAGCACGGTGCAGCCCGAGTCGTTGAGAATGTAGCGCACCTGCGGCGGTGTTAAGGTCGGGTAGATCGGAACGTCAATCGCGCCGGCGAAGATCGAACCCGCGTCGGTCAACGTCCATTCCACACGACTTTCCGACAACAATGCGACACGATCGCCACGCTGCACGCCGATCGCATGAAGTCCGGCAGCAATCGACTTCGCACGCGCGAGCATCTCGTCAGACGATATCGAGATCCATCGACCATCGCGCTTGTAATTCAACGTGTCCGGACGTTTGTGCGCGACAGGAATGCGGTTGAACACGTCGACGAGTGTCGCGGGCTCGTCGGGTGCAGCAGGACGGCGAACGGGAGATGTTGCCGGCACGTCGGTGTATTCAGCAACACGATTCACTTACGCTTTAACTCCGTTTAGAACAATATCGAGCACCTGGTCGGCCATCGGCGCCAGCTTGTAGCGCCGCTTTGAAAGGATCCAGTTGGTAGCCATTTCGTCGAGCGCGCCGAAGAGGATCTTGGCGACCACGTTCGCGTTCAGCTCGGCGCGAAACACGCCCGCGCGCTGTCCTTCTTCAACGGTGGAACGAATGAGCGCGAGGTATTCGGCGAAACCTGCGGCCGAAAACTCTTCCATGAATTTCGTCGAGCCGCGCAGCTCCACCTGAAAGACCACGGCGAGATCACGATCGGCGCCGAGTCGCTCGAGATGCAGAAGTGCGATCTGCCGGAGTTTCTCCTGCGGATCGGAGACTTCGGCGACTTGCTTTCGCGCGGCGTCGAGGGCCTCTTCGACGCTGCGATCGAAGATCGAGTGAAGAATGTCTTCCTTGCTTTTGAAGTAGAGGTAGACGGTGCCGTCGGCAACGCCCGCTTCGCGCGCGATATCGGCGACTTTGGAGTTGAAGTAGCCGTTGTGGGCGAAGACACGAATGGCGGCGCGCAAAATGGCTTTGCGTTTATCGCCTACGGCGGCGCGGACTGTGTTGAGTGTTCGGGCAGAACGCATACGGCGCTACTGAATGATGCCTCACTCAGTTTCGGTGTGCAAGACCCCGGCGTGGAAGAATAGGTCGTATAGGACATATAGGACCTATACTTAATTTTGATCGCTATACAGGCTGGGCTCCAGATCCTTTGGCTGAGCGCCTTTCAGCAGAAACTCCTGCGTTGGATACGGAATCTTGATGCCTCGGTCGCGGAAAAGTTCCGCGATCCGGTAGTTGATGTCACTGCGCAGCTGCACGTGGCGGCGGGGCTGGTTCGTCCATACCAGCAATCTGAAATCCAACGTATAGTCACCAAAATTGAGAAACTGCACACGCGGTGGCGGATCAGTCAATACGTTTGGAACGCCCTTCGCCGCTTCGATCAGCGTGTCGGTAACCAGTTGAATATCCGAATCGTCGGCAACGCCAATTGGAATCGCGATGCGCGCACGTGGATCCCCGTACGACCAGTTGATCACTCGATTACTCACGAGTTTCGAATTGGGAACGATGATCGCGATGCGATCGTTTGTGAGTACGACAGTCGTGCGCAAGTTTATACTCTGCACGTCGCCTTCATCGTCGCCGATGGTGATGCGATCGCCGATGCGAATCGGCCGCTCGAAAAGCAATATGAAACCTGATGCAATATCCGCTGCAATGTATTGCAAACCAAATCCGATGCCGACGGACAATGCAGTGAAGACCACCGCGATTGAAGTGAGATCAACCGCAAACGCCTGCTTGAGTGCCAACAAAGAACCGACAAGGATCAGCAGATATCGAAGCAGCCGCGTAATCGTAAAACGCAAACCCGGATCTATGTGATGCCGTTTGGAGAGGCGCCGGTCGAGCAGTGTGCTCGCCGAGCGAGCTACAAAGATCGTTACAGTGATTACGACCAACCCGACAATTACACTCGAAACGGAAACCGTGATACGTCCGAACGTAAACTGCCGCGTCAGATAGCTCCAGACCTGCGCAACGATATTGAGGTCCTGTTCCACCATTAGCAGCATACAGATTTTCCTGTTACAAAAGCGTTGTAACATCCGTGTCGATTCGTGAAAATCTGTGGCTCTCATCACGGATTTGCTTTAAGATGGGCCGCCAACCCTAAAACAACAGGAGAAATTTATGCGAACCCCCGTTCCAAACTTCCCCCTGATCCAGTGTTTTGCAGCTCTTGTTCTTGCTTTCGTTTTCACACCTTCAATAGCCGCCCAGAGTCAAATCACCACCGCAACCATTCAAGGCACAGTCAAAGACGTAAATGGTGCGGTAATTTCGGGCGCCGATATAGAAATCAAAAATCTTGCGACCAGTAGCTCGCGAACAGTTACCACCAACGAAGACGGCGTCTTCAAAGTGCTGCAACTCCAACCGGGCAATTACTCGATCAGGATTTCCAGGCAGGGTTTTGCGCCGACAGTAATCGAAAGAGCAACACTTACAGTCGGTCAAACACTGACGCTGGACAACCTTGAGATGAGAGTCGGCGGCGTCGCGGGAGAGGTCACGGTCACGGAGATACCAACCGTTGATACAACCAAAACCCAGGTCAGCACGACGCTCAACGAAACCGCGGTCAGCACGACGCCTATTCTCGGTAGAAAATTTGAAGACCTGCTGACACTCACTCCCGGAGTCAGCATCACGCAAGGTCCGGACGGCGACGAGATCAACTTCTCCGGACAGCGTGGCATCTTCAATAACGTCAGCCTCGACGGCGGCGACTACAACAACGGTTTCTTCGGCGAGCAACTCGGCGGTCAACGCGCGGCCATCGACATCACACTCGAAGCAGTGAAAGAGTTTCAGGTGGTGGCAACGGGCGCGAGTGCTGAGTTTGGACGAACTGCGGGCGGCGTGATCAATGTGATCACAAAGTCAGGCACAAACGACATTCACGGCAGCGCGTTTTACTTCCAGCGTTTGGAAGCACTAACCGCGAACACTTCCGATGGAAAACCACTGACGGATTTTCATCGCGAACAGTACGGCGCCACGATCGGTGGTCCAATCAGCAAAGACAAAGCTTTTTACTTTTTCGCGTTTGAAGGCATTCGTGAAAATCTCGAACGCGCAAACCTGAGCGAGCCGATCGGAACACCGTGCCCGATTGCCACGCCGACAATCCTCGCGAACGAGGCTTTGATTAATGGCAGCGAAGACTGCCAGCGACTCGCGTTGATCAACTTCATGCGTGTGACACGCAACCAGGAAGAAGGACTCCCGGTTCAGCACAAGATCAACAACCACGCGTTCTTCTCGCGAGTCGACTTCGACTTCAACAGCGACCATCACCTTGCGGTCTCGTACAACTTCGACTACTCGAAGAACACAAACCAAACCTTCGACGTCGCAACTTACGGCAACTCCGCGAACGGTATCGAAGGCCCGTCGAAGATCAACGTGGTTCGCGCTAACTTCTTCAGCACGCTTTCTCCAACAAGACTGAACGAGTTTCACTTCTCCTACGGTCGCGAGCTGCGGCCGCGTTCGGCAGTTGACTCGAATATTCCGGCAGACACAGCCATGGGTTTTGCAACGACGTTCAGGTTCGGCAATCCATTCTTTCTCGAGCCGGCCGTCGACGAGTTGCTCTGGCGCACGCATTTGAAAGACAACTTCTCGATCATCACCGGCGATCACACGATCAAGTTTGGCGGCGAGTGGCTGCACACGCTCAACGATCAGGTGTTCCGCGGTTTCTTCACCGGACGTTACATCTTCGACAGTGTTACCGGATTCCTGCGTTACGCATCACCGGCAGCACCGGGCGGCTTTGGACCAGCAACCGTTGGTTGTACGAACGGAACCTTCGTAACTGCGCCCGCAACGTGCCCGCCAGGTTCAGAGCCAAACGGTGGACCACTGCTGCTTTACCTGCAGGGTGCAGGCCTGACTGGACCAGCAACCGACGCAGCCGGCTTTTCGAAGATCAGCAACGAAGACATCGCGTTCTTCGGGCAGGATTCATGGAAGATCTGGCCCAACTTCACGCTCAACTACGGACTGCGCTGGGAAGCACAACTCTTCCCGGATCCGGTTGTAGCGCCAAGCCAGACGGCGTACGGAATCTTTCTTAACGATCCGCGATTTCCATCTGACGGCACGTTGCCGAACCAGACGAACATGTGGCAGCCGCGACTCGGTTTCGCGTGGGACGTTTCGAAAGTAGGCAAGTCAGTGATACGCGCGAGCGCCGGAATTTACTACGCGCGGCAAAACATGCTGTCGCAGGTCGGTTCCATCACGACGAACGGCGTGCAGCAGCAGACGATCTTTCTGAACACGCCGATCATTTCGTCCGGCGTGCCTGGACCAGTTTGGCCCAACGTCGTGACGCCGCCGTCAAGCGTTGTGCCTTGCTCCAACGGGACCATCAGCAATCCGTTCCCGTGCTTCTCGGGTGTGCGCGTGTTTAGCCGCGACTATGAGAACCCGCGCATCTACACTGCGAACGTCGGTTTCGAGCAGGAGCTCGCGACTGACTGGTCGCTCTATCTCGACTACACACACTCCAAAGGCGTCCACCTGACGCGCTTTCTCAACATCAATCGCAACAACTTCTTCGCGCCGTTTCTCGGTGAGACGATGGTGACGAGCTCTGTAGGCAAGTCAGTCTACGACGGTTTCACTGTCGGCATGAGGAAGCGTTTCTCGCGACGTTATCAACTCGAGTGGAACTACACGCTCGCAAAAGACAAGGACGATGATTCAAACGAGCGCGATCCGTTTACCGATCGTGCGTTTGACATCAACAACCTGCAACTCGACTACGCGCTGTCAGACCGTGACATCCGTCACAAGTTCAACTTCTTTACTTTTATTCAGATGGGCTGGGGCTTTGACGGAAACTTCCGCGTGCAGGGTCGCACGGCGCAACCGCTCACGCCGGGCGTGCGCACGGCAACGAATCGCAACACAGCGCGCAAAGACAACGAGTACTTCTCGTTTGACTGGCGCATTCAGCGGCCGTTCGCGATCAACGAACGTTTCTCGATCATCCCGATCATCGAGATGTTCAATACGTTCAATAACACAAACAACATCAACCCGCTCGTCACGCCCGGACTCTTCAACTTTGACGGGTTCCTGCGAACGGGCGTCGGCGATCCGAGGCAGGTGCAACTCGCGGTGAAGCTGACTTTTTAGCTGCGGATTTTCGCAGATGAACGCCGATCAATCCGTGTTTATCTGTGTGAAGAAGGCAGTGAGCTTCTGCTGATCTAATTGATCATTAGTTCGCAGACCACTACAAACATCAACACCAAAGGGCTGAACTTCTCGAATGGCGGCAGCGACATTCTGAGGGTTCAGCCCTCCTGCTAAGTACAGCGGAACGTTGATCGCCTCGCGGATCCTGCGGCTCAAGGTCCAGTCGTGCGTTCGACCTGTTCCGCCCAACTCTTTGATCGCAAGCGACTGGTCGCCGGAGTCTAACAACACTGCATCCACGTGCGGCGCGACTTCGATCGCTTCGTCAACTGACTCCGGCCCGGTCACGTGAACAACCTGCACCAGTGAAACTCCCGGCAACGCCTCACGCAACTCACGATGGCTTCCCGCAGGCAGTCGATCGCAGAGCTGAATCGTGTTCACCCGCAGCCGCCTCTGCTGATCGATGATCTCGCCCACATCTTCTTTACACGTGAGCAGAAACGAACTGATCCCCGGCGGGATCGTTCCGGCAATCTGTGCAATCAGCGGCTCCGGTATTGGCCCAGGACCACTCGGCATCGCCGAGACAAGCCCGAGCGCCGATGCGCCTGCGTCGATGGCCAGCCACGCTTCCGCAATGCTGGCGATGCAGCAGATCTTCACACGCGGTTTGGCTATTGGTTTCATCTCCTGATTACTGGTACGCGGATAAATATAACCTCCACATCAACCAATGCCGAGAGCGGGGGCAAGCCACCCTCTTCGATATAGGTCCGAAGGTCCTATAGGACCTATACAGCTTTTTGAATTCCAAGCCACCTTGAGCAACCTCTCTGCATCATAGGCTCCGTCACTCAGATTTTCTCGCGCGGCTCCCCCGCACAGTCTGAGCGCTACACAACAGAGATCAGCTTCGATCTCGAATCGAACCAAAGTGCAGGTGCTTTTTCTGCGGCAACGTTGCCGTAGTGTCCTCGAAGTGTGCTCAACGCCATACCGCAGCACACAAATTACATAAGGAGAACTCCCATGAACCGACTGCGTCTATCTGCGTCGCGCTTATCGGTCTCTTTGATCTTCCTCGTCTTGCTCGTTGCGACTTCCGGTTCAGCTCAAACCAACGCCACTCCGCCTGACGGTTGGGTTGTTCTGCCCGTTAGCGAATACGTTGCCCTCAAGCGCGCCGCCGCGCCCGCTGAACCGGAAGTCGCCGCGCCGCCCGTCGAAGCGACACTCAGCCGCATCGACTACGATCTGAAGGTTGACGGCGATCTCGCCACTGGTGAAGCACGACTTACCGTCGACGTGATCAAGGATGGCTGGGTACGTGTGTCGATACCCGATGGCCTGATGGTGCGCGATGCGCAACTCGATGGACGAGCAGTGACGCTCGCTGCGCGCACGTCAGACAAAGGCCCAAACGGCGCCGAGCTGTTGCTGTCGAAACCAGGACGCGCAGTGTTGACTCTGAAGATCGTCGCACCGGTGAAGACCGTCGCCGGAACTGACATTCTTCATCTGCCCGTAAGCAATTCAGCCGTGTCGCACGCCACTATCGTGTTAGCACGACAAGGTGTCGACGTGCGAATCAGCGGTGGCCTGTTGCTCGCACATTCCGAGACCACAGATTCAAGCCGCTGGGTTGCGAATGGAAAAGGTGGTGAACCACTCACGTTCGCATGGCGCCGAAGAGTTGACGACGCAAAGGCCAGGCAACCGCTGAGATATCGCGGATCAGTGACGCAGTTAGTCGCACTCGGAGAAGACGCGACGCAAATCAACGCTGAGATCGAAGTCGACGTGATGCAGGGAATCGCGGATGAAGTTCGTGTGCAACTGCCCGAACAGTTAACCGTGAACCAGGTTTCAGGCGCGATGGTCGCCGACTGGGACGTCTCAAACAAAGAGCTCAAAGTGCTCTTCATCGAGCCCGTGCAGAAGACTGCGCGCTTCACGTTGACAGGCGAACTGCGTATCCCGCGCGCAGGCAAGCTCGACATCCCGCTGATTCGACTTCCAAATGCCGAACGCGAAACCGGCGGCGTTGGTGTTGAAGTACTCGGCGCCGGTGAAATCAAACAGCGCACACCAGTCGGAATGGAAGATGCCGAAGCAAGCGAGCTGGGCCAACTCATTTCCAATCGACAGTCGCCGTCGCTCATCGCGTTCAGACTTCAACCTGCGGATGGAAAATCGCACAGAACGCTTGCGCTCGACGTTGCTCGTTACACGCCGCAAGCAGTGCTCACTGCAAACATCGAAGAAGCGCAATACAACACGCTGATCACGACTGACGGCAAGGTGCTCGTGCAGTCGCGGTTCGCAGTGCGCAACAACCAGCGAAACTTTTTAAAACTCACCCTACCTGCTACCGCTGTGCTCTGGAGTGCATCGGTGGCAGGTCGTCCCATTAGACCGGGACGCGCGCCCGATGGTTCGTTCCTACTCCCACTTGAAAAAAACCGCTCCGGCGAAGACGCGCCCGCGTTCGTCGTCGAAGTTTCCTATCTCGATCGTGCGGCCTCATGGACCGACCGGGGCCGCACCCGAGTCTCACTTGTCTCAGTTGATCTACCAATCTCGAAATCGCATCTCTTGCTGCACCATCCGCCGTTGTTTCGCGTGACGCCGGTGGCTTCGCGAAACTTCCGCGTCTCCACTTACACGGCACCGGAATCACAGGCGCTGCTTTCGGAACCCGCTCCAACGACGACCGAACAACAGCGCGCTGAAGGCGAAATCCCGGCGGACCACGCAGAAACCAAACAACTCGTCGCAAAACTTCGGGAAACAAAACGCGGCACGCGGCCGGCGCGCAATCGCCCGTTGCGTGTTGCGTTTCCACACTTCGGTCCATCGATCTTTTTGGTGTCGGAGTTGACTGGAGAAAACCAGGTTCCCGCAGTTGAGTTTGACTTTCAACGTGACAGAAAGAGAGGCGACAAATGAAAGCAGCAGTTCTGATCTTGATACTCGCGACCGCCGCGGTGGCCCAACATCGCAACACGACCACAACCACCGTGCTTTTACCGGCGACCGGGCCAGCCGGCACCGTGACGCTTTCACTAAACGAGTACAACCGGCTGATTGAACTCGCATCGAAGCGGCCAAAGACGCCTGATGCAGTGCCGCTTTCGTACGTGCTGTCGCGTGCGGTCTTCAAGCTGCGCGTTGAGAATCAAACACTCGTCGGCACCGTTGATATCGACGGCGCGTTGCTTGAAAAAGGATCTGTGATGACTCCGCTCACAACCGGTCTCACGATTCTCGAAGCCAAACAGGCAGGCAAGCCGCTTCCGTTGTTGCAGCACGGCGCGGACCATTCTGCAATCCTCACTGGTCCAGGTCCGTTCGCAGTTTCACTCGGCGTCGCTGCTCCTTTAACGATCGAAGCCGGGCGTGCGTCGTTTACCCTTCCTGTGCCGTTTGCGAGCAGCTCGATTTTGAGTTTGGAACTGCCGGGCAACCACGCGAATGTGCGTGTCGAGCCGGGTTTGGTGACGAGCCGCACGAGTGCCAACGGAAACACCGTGCTCGAAGCTTCACTCGAGCCCGGCAAGCCTGCGCGCATCTGGTGGACCACGCGCGAGATCTCCGCGCCTGTAGCGCAACGCGAGGTGCGTTTTCTGTCGGATGTGAAGACGGTGGTGTCTGTCGGCGACTCGCAGTTGCGACTCACGGCGCTCGCCGACGTCACAGTTATTCAAGGCGATGCCGGTGAGTTCAAACTTCCTTTGCCGAAAGGATATGAACTGACGACGGCGTCGGGAAGCAGTCTTGAATCGCACGACGTGTCTGGAGATGTGCTGACGTTGCGAGTGCACGATCCCGCACGCCGTCATCACCAGTTTCTGATCGCGCTCGAGCGTACGAGTCACGACACTAAGGTTGACGCGCCGATGATCGCACTCAGCGGCGCACAACGCGAAACGGGAGAACTGCTCGTTGAAGGTATCGGCGCGATTGAGTTGCAGGCGGCTGAGTCCGGCGGGCTGCGACGCATGGACGTGAAAGAAGCCGGCGCGATCACGCGATCGCTTTCTCATCATCCGTTGCAGGCCGCGTTTCGGTACAACCGCCGCGCGAGCGATGCGCCGAAGTTGCAGCTCGAATGGAAACAGTTTCAGGATGCTGACGTGCTATCGGCAGTCGCGGAACGCGCAACTGTAACAACACTCACGAATGCTGAAGGAAGATCGTTGACTGAAGTGACTCTGCGTGTGCGTAACCATGCGCAGCCGTTCATGAAGGTTGAACTGCCCGCGGGCGCGCAACTGTTTTCGGCGGAAGTCGAAGGCGAACGCGTGAAGCCGGTGCAGGGTGCGGACGGCAGTCGTGTTCCCCTCCTGCGCGCGGGATTGGATTCGTCGAAGGCTTACACGGTGTCGTTTGTGTATACGAGTTCGGGATCGCAATTCACGAAGAGCGGCACCTACGACATGGGGCTTGCGCGATTGGACATTCCGATCAACTTGTTGACGTGGGAAGTGCTGCTGCCCGAGCGTCTTCAGGTGAAACAGTTCGGCGGCAACGCTCTTGCAGCCGAGCTTGTGCCCGCGGCGGTGCAGACTGCGCTAGCTGAGGAAACAGACGGCGGTGATCTGACGAATGTTAACTCGTGGAATCAAATAGACCTTGGTTCACTTGAACCCGGACAGGTTGGCGGTATCGTCATCGATCCTGCCGGCGCCATCGTAGCCAGTGCTGAAGTCACGGTAACTAACACGCAAACTGGCGCGACTTTCAGCACCAGGTCAGATGCGAATGGTCAATGGCTCGCTTCCAACATCCAGCCCGGGGCGGTGAGGATAAAACTCACGGCGCCGGGTTTTAAGGACATGGTTTACGAACTCGACATGAAGTCGCAACCGGTTCGATTGGCAACGACACTCGAGGTCGGGAACGTGCAGGAGGTGGTGACCGTTACTGCTGCTGATGTATCAAGTCTCAACACGTTACAGGGTCGGGGGGCGCGCATCGACGAAGAGCAGCGGCAGGCTCGATTGGCGCAGTTGCACGCGCCGTCACAGAACGTGTTCAACCTGCAGCGTCGCGTTGCGGGAATTCTTCCGGTGCGCATCGACGTTCCGCGAAGCGGGAAATCTTATCGCTTCGTGCGCCCGCTGGTGCTGGACGAGGAGACGCGGATCACGTTTCAGTACAAATCGAAGTGAGGTTCTGCGGAAAAGAATAGGTCCTATATGTCCAATACGTCCTATAGGTCCTATAGGACTTATAAGACCTATAGGACCTATTAAAACGATGAGAATAGCGCGGCTCTCGCGCCTCTACGCGGCGTACCAGAGCACGGCAAAAAAGTGGCACGTCGTGCCCGCAATCACGAACAAGTGCCAGATGAAATGGTGGTATTTCAACCGGTGCGCGGCGAAGAATGCGAGACCGGTCGTGTAAGCAATCCCGCCTGCGAAGATCAAGGCAATGCCCGGCAACGGCACCAGCTCGAACATCGGCTTGATCGCCACAATCGCCAGCCAGCCCATGAACACGTACAGCCCGATCGAGATCCGCGAGTGACGTGTCCGCTTGATGATCTTTAACGTGATCCCGACGATCGCGAGCGTCCAAACCGCCGCCAGCAACGACCAGCCCCATGGACCACGCAAAGCGCCGAGCGCGAAAGGCGTGTACGTGCCGGCGATCAGCAGGAAGATCGCAGTGTGATCAAAAAGCCGGCACCAGTATTTCGCGGCTTCGTGAGTCAACGAGTGATAGAGCGTCGAGGCCAGATAAAGCAGGACCATCGTTGCGCCAAACACGCTGACGCCGATCAAAAACCGCACACTGCCAACGCGCATCGCCGAAAGGACCAGCACCGGAACGGCCGCGATTGCCAGCAACAGGCCCAGCCCATGACTCACGCTGTTTGCGAGCTCTTCCTTCGCCATGGGCCGCATTCTAGGCCACAGATCTTCACGAAGCAACATAATTCAGGTATTGTTCGCAGCCGATGGACCTCTGGGAGCTGGTCATCCTTCTGTTCGTGCTCGGACTGCTACTTTCCGTAGTCGTGCTCCCCTTCATCTCCATCGTACTCGCGATATCAACGAGGCGACGTCTTAGAGAGCTTGAAGCGCTGCTGTCAGAACAGGCGGTGAGGCCCAGGCCAGCACCCGCGCCGCCACCGCCGGAACCAGCACCGGAAGTAAAACCAGAACCAGGACCGCCAACCGTTGTCCGGCCAACACCAGAGCCGCCGCCACCGCAACCGCCACCCACTCCGCCGCCTTCGCTAAACGCATTCGAGATCGAGTCGATCATCGGACGTCGCTGGGTCGGCTGGGTGGCAATCGGCCTGATCCTCTTCGCCACTGCTTTCTTCATGAAGTATGCGTTCGATAATCGGTGGATCGGCGAAGTCGGTCGCGTAGCCACCGGCGTTACGTTTGGCATCGCGATGTCGCTTGCGGGCTTCAGGTATCGAAAGAAAGGCTGGCGCGTCTTTTCACAGATACTGACCGCCGGCGGCATCGTGCTGCTTTACCTCTCGACGTACGCGGCGTTTGGCTACTACCACCTCGTCGGCCAGAAAACTGCCTTCTTCTTTCTCGCGGTCCTGATCGCCGAAGCAGCGGCGATCGCGCTGATCTACAACGCGCCAGCCATCGCGATCATGGCGTTGATCGGCGGCTTCCTCACGCCCGTGCTGCTGCACTCAGGCCGGGATCAATATCGATCGTTCTTCACGTATCTCATCGCACTCGACATTGGCGCTCTCGCACTTCTCAAACACTGGCGCGGTTTGAGTTCAGTCGCTTACTTCGGCACGCAGATTCTTTTCTGGATCTGGTACAACGAAAACTATCATCATCAGAAACGCACTGCCGTACTCGTCTTTCAAACTTCAATCTTCCTGATCTTCCTGTTGGCCCATCTCATAAGAGAACTCCTGGGCCGTGGCGTTGCGACGCTCGAAGACGCAATGCTCGTCGTTGTCAATCCGTTTGTATTCTTCGCGACTGCCTATCACCTGCTCAATTCAACGCATCACGGCTGGATGGGCGCGTTTGCGATCGGCATGGCACTGCTCTACGCAGGCGCTGCGGAAATCCTTTTGCGACGCAAGGTGAGAAGTCGTCGCGAAGTGCTGTTGCTGATCGCTGTTGCGCTGACGTTCGTAACGATCGCGATACCTATTCAGTTGCGTTCAAACTGGATCACGATCGCGTGGGCCGTTCAGGCCGTCGCGATTCTCTGGGCCGCACTCGAAATCCGATCTGCTCGACTGCGCGCGCATGCGTTTGCACTCTTCACCCTTGCTTTCTTCAAACTGATCTTCTGGGACACGCCTTACGGATTACGGCCAACGTTCATTCCGATCTTCAACCGCTATTTTCTTTCGTCACTGACCGTACTCGCGTGTTTCCTCGCCGCGATTTACCTGTTTGAAAGAGCGCGTAAGAGGAAACTGTTCGAACCTGGAATGGCGCAGATCGTGATCAGTCTCGCCGCGGTTCTGGCGTTTTGGTGGGTGATCTCGATTGAGACGCATACATATTTCGCCGGCCGCGCGTTGGGCGCGAGAGACACAGCCGGCGTAGCCCATGAACATTGGTTGGGCCAGATGGCGCTCTCGGTTGTTTGGGCAACTTACGCAGGCGCACTCGCGGCGATTGGATTCGTCCGGCGCGTGGCGTTGATACGCTGGGCCGCGCTCGTCATTTTTGCAGTAACGATCGTCAAGGCGATGCTCGTCGACATCGCCGGGCTCGAGCAACTCTATCGAATCATCGTGTTCTTTGTTCTAGGCATACTGCTACTCGCCGTTGCGTGGGGTTATCACAGAGCATTTCATTCGCGGGAGTCAACAAAATGAGGCGTTCGATTTTCACGATACTCGCAGCGCTCGTGTTTGTCGTTTCAGTTTATGCACAAACTTCACTTTCGTTGTGGCCCTACTATGTTGAAGTCAGGCCACAGCAAAGCTCGCCGGGTTTATATGAAGTGCTGGTGCCGCTCGAAGTGATGGACAAGGCGCGCCCTGATCTTGCAGACCTGCGTCTTTTCGACAGTGCAAACCGCGAGGTGCCGTATGCGATTCGCATACGAAGAGAGGTAGATCAGAGATACCACATCGATACTCGTCTCTTTAATCACGCGCTCGCCGGTCCCGACATCAGTGAAGTTTCGGTTGATCTGGGTGAGAATCCCGGCGAACACAACGAAGTCGAGATCGACACTGACGGATCGAATTTCAGGCGACAGGTCGAGGTCCAGGGAAGCGATTCAGGCAGTGAATGGCGTACGCTGACCAGTGATGGAATGCTGTTTAGCTTTTCATCTCAGAACAGCGCGGCGGAATCGACGCGCGTGCAGTATCCCACGAGCCGGTATCGCTACTTGCGCCTTCGTGTTCAGCGCGATCCGGTTGCAGACAAAGAAGCGCCGCGGATCTCGGGAGCGAAAGTGTGGATGACCATGCGCGAGAAGGGCATGTTGACGACGTGGCAGGTGGAGGTGCCGTCGTATCAATTGCTGCGCAACCAGGGCGCGCACGCATCCATTTGGACCATCGACCTCGGTGCGCGCGTGCCGTGCGATCGGCTCCGGCTCGGGTTTCAGGAGGCGTCGTTCTCACGTCCGTTTCAGGTTGAGGCGATCGACGATCCGGAAAACGTGCGTTTGATTGCGACGGGTGAGTTGCGACGACATGTTGGTGACGATCCTCAACGCCCGCTCGAGATCACGTTCGATGGCGATCACATCGTTCGCAAAATCAGACTTCAGATCACTGATTACAGCAATCCGACTTTAAACATCCAGTCGGTCGAGGCTGGTGCGCCAGCGAGGCAGCTTCTGTTTGAGTTGAAAGGACCGGTGTCTCCGCCGATGCGACTCTTTTTCGGGAATTCGAAAGTAGAGGCGCCGCACTACGACTTCGAGAAGCAGTTGCCTGCGCGAATCGAGGCGGCGCCGGTTCAAAGCGCGTTCAGTGAAGTGTTCCCAAATCGTGAGTATCAACCCGAGCCGCTACCGCTTACCGAGCGTGCTCCGTGGTTGATCTATATCGTGCTTACCGCCTCGAGCATCGCGCTTGGCTTCGTTCTCTTTAGCCTTGCACGAACTGCGACGCGCGTAGGCGCGCAACAACAACAACCCGCCACGGATCACGCGGATAAAAACTGATCTTAAGGCACGGCCGTGAACCCTTTGAGCGGGTTGCCGTAAAACGCTTCGGTCTGCCAGGCGGTCTTGTTCCACATGCCGTCCTGATCGCCGATGATCTGCACGGGAACAATGACGCGATCCGAACCGAGCTGGTTGTTTGTCGCGATCCCGTTGTCGAATTTGCCGCCGGGCTGAACGGTAAACTTTATCGATCTCGCGAGCTTATTGTTCCACAGCACCTTGATTTCGTATTCACCGGGATTCGTATTCAGCGTGAAAGTGTCGCCGAAGATGTTTGACGTTTCACCAGTCTCGTTGCGGCCAAAGATGTTTGGAAAATTGCACTTCACTCGCGCCCACTTCGCTTTTTGCGGGACTGCATCCTCGACGTAGTGAGTCGGGTTGATCTCTTCTTCCGCCTGGCAGCTGGCCTTGCCGACTTCAGTTCCCTCGAAAAACTTCTTGCCCACCTCTTTGCCCTGGTAAAAGATATGCGGATCGATCTTGTACGCATCGCCGCGGACCCAGAACGAAGCGTTGAACCTCGGAAGCTTCCAGCCGTGCACGGAGTCGGCCTCCAGGTAAACGTAACCGATCGGGAGGTTCCAATCGTGGTCCACCCAGTACACAAACTTGTTCACAGCCTTCGGCCCGTGTTCATTCGATCTATTTTTTCCGACTTTCATCTTGCCGGTGAACAGAGTTTCGTCCGTGCCCTGAAGCTCGTTACGCATCTTGATTGTGAAGTTAACAGGGCCTGTGTAAGTTGAGCTCTGGTCTTCGGGGATCTGGCGGCCGCCGCATTCAGTTTTCCACCAGTAGCCTTTTTCGATGCTGTTTGTTTCGCAGTCAAACTTCACCCATGGACCAGTTGGGAGCGCGAACTGCACGTAAAACTGGCTGCCGCTCGCGATTGGCCCGTTGATGCGGAACCGCATCTCGGGCACCCAGCTCCAAACGTCATAATTCTTCTTGTAAACGTTGAAAGTGAAGGCCCGGATCTGGATTGAATCCTTGGCGATGCTTGGCTTGTCTTGTGTTGTTGAAGTTTCGGCAATTGAAGTCATGCCAACGAGGCACAAAACGAACATGAAGGCACACGTAAGCTTCTTTTTCAAAGGGAACCTCCTGAGTGTTCTCATCTGGGCAAAATCTCGGAAAGTTTAGATCAGATCCGTGTTCATTTGCGAAGATTTGCGGCATTTAAGTGCTTTACCGCGGCTTCGAGAATCTCGTCACGTCCATCGACGATCCCGCGGATGGTTCGCTCGACCTTGATGTGCGGCTGGATCCCGAGTCGTTGCAACTGCCGCCCATCCGCGTGGCGCACGTTGTGTCCGGTGAAACTGATCTGGAGATTTCCCGGCAGCACCATCATCGTCACGTCGCCATTTGCGCCCGCGGTCGGTGTTCCGATGAACGTCACATCAGTCGCAGCCGCGAAGAACAAACACGTGTGCTCTGATTGGCTGATGGCGTCTTCATTAATCAGCATCACAACTCTGCCTTTGTAAGGCTCGCCTTGCGGTTCCGGCAGTTTTTGAACGAACGAATAACTCGCCTGCTCCAGATCGCCGGCGTTCAGACTTGTCGCTTCCAGAAGCGGACGTGAAAAGAGCGCGGCAACGACGTTCTTCTTTGCGGTGAGACGCGGCGCGATGGACCACGCTGTGCCGTTGGGATAACCACGCATGTCGAAGATCACGGCAGGCGTGTCTTTAATCGTGTCGAACATCTTTCCAACTTCGGCGCCCTGCAAACGATCGAGATCGACGTAGCCATAGCCGCTCGGCAAAACTTGTATGACGGGCGTTGAGCGCTCCATCGCCTGCTGTAGTTTCGGCTCCGTCGCCGGCAACGAACGCGCGAGGCTCACTTCGCGAACTTCACCTTTCGGATCGCGCACACGAACCTTTGCGACGCTGTCTTTCGCGCCCATCAACAACCGCAGGTTAACGTGCTTCATCAGCCACTGCGGCGTTGAAGTGGCGACGTAACGCGAGAGAAACTCGCGCCGTTTCTCCACCGGTTCGCCGTCGATCGCGAGCACTTCATCTCCAACCTTGATCGGTAACGTGTCGTCAAGCACCTTCGTCACGACCGACTTGCCTTCGACGTGACCAAACAACACGGCAGGCAGAAACATTCCGAGTTTTTGCGCCGCGGCGTTTGCGTTACGAACACCGCCGTGCGAGTCCTGCATTTCCGTGACGAGTTCGCGTACCGTCAACTGGTAATCAGCGGCGTCGCGGTTTACCTCAAACTTCGGAATATAACGAGTGAGAACAGTGGACCATGAATCGCCAATCAGGTGCTTGTAAGGAAAGAAGTAGTTGATTACGTTCCAGTAACGAAACAACGCAAGCAGGCGATACTCGACAGTCGGGAATTCCATGTCGGGATACGGATTGTCCTTTTGGGCCACCTGCGATGCGAGTGCCTGCGTGGACGGTTTTCGAGTGGTGGACGCAGGCTGCTTCAGTGCCTGGATTCCTTCTCTGATTGCTGCATCACTCTTCTCGTTCTGCGGCAGCACGACGTCTGGTTGAAAACCGAGCGAACCGTCGGGATTGACTAGCTCCGAAGTGCGCATACGCACTTTGACGTTGTCAGGCACTTCGATCTTGAACAGATTTCCGGCCGGTCCTTCGGGCTGCTCGCCTTCGTGAATGACGAGAGCGCGATTCGCGGATTGCAATCCGCCGAGCATCTCTGTGAACGAAGGTGAGTGTTGATTGACGATGAATACGATCGGAGTTTTGGTTTTTGCGCGGCCCTCGATCGTTTGCGGTGCCGAGTTGGCCATCGCGGAGTAATAAAAGCTCGCGCCGGTTGCGGTTTGCGTCGCGTAACCGTTGTGCATGCGATAGCGCTGGGATGAAAGCACCACGTCTGTGTCGAGTATTGACGGTAACGTTTGCCGCATGAACACGTCGAAGTAAAACGCTTCAATCTCTCCCGCCTTGCCGTTGCTGCGCGCGTCGATGACGACACCAGTGGCGGTGGTCAGCGCCTGGTTGATATTTCCGACGAGACGATTGAGCGCACTCGTGTCTTTGCTGATTGCTTTTCCGATGCCGTCGGCGTCGATCACCAGCACCTGGTTTTCAGTGCGAACGAGTTTCGATTCGAAGCCGGCGGGTAAAGCCGTGGCAGTCACGTCAGGAACTGCGTCTTCGACTTCGATCGTGGCGCGTGTGCTCGAGTCGTTCAGTACGGCGAGCATCTGGTTGATGGCGGCCTGGTATTCCTGTGGTGTTTTAGCGGCGTTGACTTTCGGGATCGCTTCTACGAGCGCCTTGTCCCAGTCGATGTTTCGATACGCGAGGTATGGGTGGAAATACTTCACTGTGCCCCACACTTTCGCCAGTCCTGCGAGCCGCGAGAGGCGCGGGTCTTCGGATTTTGACGTTTGTGCGTGCGCGGTTTGCGCAAATGTGTAGAAGAGCACCGCGGATAAGAGGACAAGGACGCGGATTCTTTTGAATTTCATGTTCGCACCTCGAAGGGGTTGAGATTACCAGGATCGAACTATCTGGTTATATAAGTGGAGTAATTTCCCCGCTTATTACCATCAGGCCGATCGTTGTGGGCGCCGGCAATCCTCGCAGGCATTCGATTTGCGTCCAGTATAAAGGCTCTAATCACTTTTGCGGAGGGTTTGCATGAGAGGATTTCCGAACAAGCGCCTTGCACTATTTATAACTGCTGCACTCGCACTCTTCATCGTTGGCTGCAATACAGCAAGAGAACCAGCGACAACGCCCGAAACCGACGCTTTGTTGCGCGCTGCGAGAAGTGGTAACGCCGATACCGTGAAGACACTTCTGACTTCATCGAACGTCGATGTAAACGCCGCTGACGCTGATGGCAATACGGCTTTGATCGAAGCCGCGCGTTTTGGTCACGACGACGTCGTCACTGCCTTACTGATCGCGAGGGCCAACGTCAACGTGAAAAACAAACAGGGCAAAACCGCACTGCAGCTCGCATCCGAGGGCGGCCACGACGAAACCGTCCGCTTACTAACGCAGGCCGGCCCGTCGCGGTGAGTCACAGCCGCGTTGGCGGGCATGGTCCTGTTCATCTTGCCAATCGTGATGATCCTGTCTACGCGCCGCTACTCGACGCGGACGCGATCGGTTTTGCCGCGGCCGAAGGTTTCCGGGTGATACATCTCCTCCGCTTTGGGTGGTGGGACGATGAAATCTCCGGGTGTTGTCGCACGCGCGACGTAAGAATACTTGTAAACGCCTTCCCACAATAACGAGGCAAAGGCTTCCGCTCGCTCGTCGCGCAGGTTCTGGTGTTCGAACCATTCCGGCCGCCACCACCACCAGCCATAACCGTAAGAACGTCCGCCGTATTCAACTACGCCTGTCTGTTTGACGTCGCGTGGAATGCTGCCCGTCGTCGCCAGGGACGGATTGAGTGCTTCAAAACCCGCCGGCAAAGGATCGACTAACGCGACGTGGTAACGGCGCGCCGGAGCAACCATCGTCAGCCGCACTCGTACACGCGCGCCGGCTTTGATGTGCCACTTACCATCCGCATCACGCGTTACATCTTCCGGATGATCAACTGCTTCATAACTGCGTTCCACTGTGAAGCCGTAATCAGCAGGTTTCAGATCCAGATCGTTCGGCGCGTAATTCATGCTGACGCGATAGTAAAGACGCCCTGTGCCGCTCTTGTCGATCACAAGGTTTGGCGTGCCCTGCGCAAGATGACGCATCGGCACGTTCACTTGCTGCCGATCGGTTGAGCGGCCGCGAAACACCTGTTCTCCCGCGAAGCGCTCGCCGAGCCACGCACGCGCTACAAAGTTTGGTGTCACTTTCTCGAAAGTATTGAAGTAGCGATCGAGCGCCAGCAGAATGAAGACGTTCTCCTGCGTGTTCTCCCAGCGCCCACGCGTACGATGCGCGAGCAGTCCGCGCACGATCTTCGGAATCAGGTCGCTGGACGGCTGGTCCATGATGAGTGCTTCCAGGATCACGCCATCCGCGCGCCGGTTCGAATTCAGCAACAGATAGTCGTCATCGCTGTAAGAGGAGACGAAGTGTGCGGTGCCTGCTGTTTCGGCGACACGATTGTTCAGCACGCGACGAATCGCAGCAACTTCATCTCTGGAATCCGCGTCGTTTGAGAGTACTGAAAGTAACCAACCGAGCGATTCCATCGAGAGCTTCTCCACTCCCGCCTGCGCAATCAGGTTTCGTGCACCGCTGGCATCGCGGTCGCCCATCTGAGCGCGTACATAAAGCGCGTAAGAGATGATTGCCCGCCTCGCATCAACACCGTAGTTAGACGGAATGTGTTTTTCGATCTCGCGCAGATATTTCTCCGACTTCTCGAACATCTCGGAAGGCACGTCAAACTTTTTCTGCTTCGCACGCGCTAAAGCATGCGCCACGTGAAGACTGATGTAAGGCCACGACTCATCGCCTCGCTGCCAGAAACCAAAGCCACCGTCTTCATTCTGCATTCCCTGTAAGCGTTTGAGATCGCGCACCACAGCCGCTTCCATTGCCTGCGGCGACGGCAAATCCTTCGTCTTGAAAGCCGTCAGCACATCGCGGAGCGCAGCAATCGTGATGATGCGCGAAGCGAGTTGCTCCGAACATTCGTAAGGATAGGTGGTCAGATAGATGACGGCGTCTGTCAACTGCTGCAATTGAGTCGACGACGTTTCGATCTGCAACCCGCCAAACTGGGTAAACACATTCTCGGGCGCCTTCACAGGTTGATTGATCGCGCCATTATCGATTTCGCCGTAGGTTGCAAATGCCTCGCTCGTAGCCGGAGTCCACACGGGCAATTCAACTTCAGCGGCGTCCGACCAGCTTCCTGACACCGCGCCGATCTGAAAACGCGCGACGCCGGCTTTGAGCGTTGCTGCGGGAATGCGCACCTCGACGCGATCGTTCGCAGGCACAGTCACGCGTCGGCCAGCCGTGTTCGACTCACCCATTTGATTCTGGACCAGAGCAGCATTCGTGGCGCGCACAGCAACATCCACTGCCATCGGCGCGTCGGTTTGATTCTGCAGCACGATCGGCAGCTCGAATCGATCGCCGAAGTTCAAAAATCGCGGCGCTGATGGCCGGGCCATCAAAGGCAGTCGGGCAGTGATCGCCGACTCGCCCGCACCAAATTTATTGTCACCGGCAACTGCCACGGCCATCACTCTATAGCGCGTCAGATTGTCAGGTAGTTTTACCTGCACCTGCGCGCGGCCATTTGCGTCAGTCCGCACGGAAGGTGCAAACGTAGCGAGCGCATCGAAATTGTGGCGCAGAGCGATTTTTGGTCGGTCAGCCTTGTCGAACCCATCCAGCATCACATTGTTGATTATCCCTTCGTTTGGGAGCATGAGGCTGAGCGCCGACCGATGTCTCACCCTCCCCGCCGACACCGTAACCGTCTCCGTCGTCGCACCGACTCCTAAACCGAGCCCGTAACCAGAGCCAACGGCCGGATCAGAAATTAGAAGATGCGTTCGTGAGTGATAGTCCTGCGTGTCTGCTGTGCGCTCGTCATAAAAAACCGTTAAAGGATCGCTGAGGACATACTCAGTCAACGCAAGGACCGATTCGTCTACTACGACCACCGCCACTTCGCTGTTGCCAACATGCTTGCCGAGCGCATCTTTCACTTCAACATCAATGACTGTTTTACCCGAGGGCTCGAGGATCTTCTCGCGCGGCGCAGCGACAACATTCAGCCTGCGCGAGAAAGGCGGGATCGATAGATTGATTTCACCACTGGCAAACGCCGGAACACGCATTTCCGCTGCGGCCCCATCCTGACCAGAGTGCTTTTCAACGCCAACCAGATCAACCTGCACGTGCACATTCGGCGTCCACGCCTCTTCAATCGGGAGACGCAAAGTGTAGGTTGGACCATCGATACGAAAGCGCACGACGCTCGCAATTCCTGAACGCCGTAAAGTCATCGCCGCCTCTGCCGGGTAAAACGGCGCCTGCACTAAAATCTCCGCTGTGTCGCCTGCCTTGTACTCCTTGCGATCGGGAATCAGCTCTACTTTCGTCTCTTCAAGACCTCGACGCGGCGGTCGCTTGCCACCCGCGACCCACACACTTATCTCGCTCTGGTTCGCGCGGCCGCGATCGTCGCGAATTGTTGCCACGACGCGGTACCTGCCGCCTGCTTTCGACGTAAACGTGCACCGCACTGCGTCGTTTGTCGACTGGACCACGCAATCCTGTCGATTCGACTCAACCTCGATCCACTCACCTGCGACTTGCTTCCAGTCCAGCAACGCCGCGTGCATCTTTACTTCACGATTCGCGATCGCCTTGCCGTCAAGATCGGTCACGAGAGTTTGCACGACGAACGGCTCTCCCTGTTGCACAAACGTCTTTTCACTTCGCAAGCCGACGTAAAGATTCGCGGGATGGACCAGCATCGTGGCGGTCGAGGTCCACGTTTGCCTGTTGACGTCCTTAACGCTCGCTTCCGCGTCGAGCAGGGACGGGCGCGGCGGGTTTACGGAATCAAAGTCGATGCGTAAACGATGCTTGCCGCTCTCATCGGTTTCACCGTCGAAGCTCTCAGTGTTTCCATCGTCCTCAGAATCAAAAGCCCACCACGGCGTCCATTTTCCAAACGTGTAGTCACTGCGATTTGGCGGGGTGAAATTTGTGGGAACCGACTTTACGCTCCATTCCACTTCTGCATTAGCCAGGCCACCACCGGCGAAGTAGTTTGCCATTACGGAAACATCCGCGTGGCCGCCCACAAACAGCGGCCCCTCAGTCTCGTTCCTGGCCGTTACCTCAAATTCGGGCCTGCGGAATTCCTGTACCTGGAAATGGTGACTGAAATCCTCGTTGTCGAAAGCCTTCATCGTGCTTCTGGTTTCGAACTTCACCGTCGCCATTCCCAGGTTCACGTCTTCCGGTAATTTGAATGCTACGTCGAACCCGCCGAAGTTATTAACCTTCAGCTCACCTTTACTGATTTCGATTTCACGCTCGTCCTCGATCACATAGTTCAGCGCTTTAATCGCGCCGTTCAAAGGACCAACATCGCCGTTGCTGCCCATGCCGAGACGGCGAATCCAACCCTTGATGTGTACTTCTTCTCCGGGCCTGTAAAGTTCGCGATCGTCGAAGATGTACCAGAGCAATTCATCTGTCTGGGGCTTCTGGTGCCACGATCCACGTTGCCACCAGCTGTATGCGTTTTCCGGAAGAATGGCTACATCGTTGCCACGACGCGCAATCAGAACACTCATTTCGGAATCCGCGACGGGTTTCAAAGGAAGATGGGCCAGGCCGTCTGTTCCGGTTGTGCCCGAAACGTTTGACGGAATGATTTGCATCTTCACATCGGTTAATGGTGCGCCGTCAGTCAGCGAATTGGCCCAACCGATCAATTGCTTGTTATCGACAAAAGCATCGAGCCCGATTCGCGTTGATTGCACCCACGACAGCAGCGGACTGCGAAACCTGTCGGCGGTGGGCGTGATTGATTCGACCACGACAATCGCGTGGCCCAAACCATCCTTGAACGCCGGAGCCAGATCGATATCAGTCGCGATCATCTGGTTTGGTGAGCTTCTCAGATCGATCTGTTTCGAATAGACCAAACGGCCTGGCAGAACTGCTTTCTGCCCAACGGGATCATTCGGACCGCGATAATGCAGTTGCCGGTAAACTTGAAAGCGAATCCAATCGGTCGGCTCAACTGCGTAAAGGCTTACCTTCACCGTCTGGTAGTTGGTCGTGTAAAGCGATAGCGTGCGTGGACCATTCGGATCGAGTACGACAAACTGGCCGCCCGCGAGCGAGATGAAGGGTCCAACTGGTCCAACTTTGAATTCGCGGGTTTCGTCCTTGCCCGCCGTCTGGCCGAAAACGTCGCGAATGGATTTGTCGACAGTGATTCTGAAAGTTGTGTCTGGCTGCTTGTATCCGCTGATAATCAGATCCTTGCCACGAATGCTCAGCTTCAGTTCGCTGCTTGCAGGATGAATCGACACCTGAGATTCCGTGAAAGCTTTCGCATCGATTTCATTGTTGAATTCAATCCGCCAATCCGCGTATGGATTGCACAGGTTGGTGTGACCACAGGCTGTGCTGGTGATGCGCAACGGGCCGAACGTGGAAAAGCGAAACTCATGTTTAGCGGCAGTTGTACGGGCGCCTTCCGATGACGGCGTACCCGGGCCGATGGTTACGGTGATTTGTGAGTTGGACGGCAAAGCAGAATTGGTGTCGCCATTAGCAGCAATCGCGCGAAAGGCGAGCCAGCGATCTTTTTGGGCGTTCTGGGCCAGCTCTTTCACTTTCTGATCGCGTTCAATCTCTTCAGGGGTTGCGAGTCGAACGGGCAGTTGGGTGTTTCCTGCCGTTACTCTGATGGTCTTTAGTACTGCTGCGGGGTCTATTCGCTGGTCCAGCTCGACAAACATCAGTGTATCGAGCGAGTGAGTTGTTTTGTCGCCTGGGTATGTTGTTTTCACCGTTGGCGGAGGAGTGGCGAATGTCCAGCTCTTCGCGGCGTTGAGCGTTCCACCGGTTGCTGATTTTGTTGCCGCAGGCACGGAAACCTCGTATTGCGTGGCCATTGGCAAGTGACCGTCGGGTTCGAACAACAGGGTTCTGGTTCCGATCCAACGCCATTTACCCGCTGGCTCCGGAGAGAGTTTTACTGGGACATACTTCGCGGCTTCTTCCTGTGAAGAGACTGCGATCATCGGCTGGGAGAATGTGATGCTGAGGTTCGATGCGATTGGCACTTCGCCGTGGGGTGAGTAGCGAACGACTTCGAGTGTTTCGGCTGTCGTGGGTTCGGGAGCGTCGATTTCATTCGCAGCGGGAAATGGCTTCATGACCGTGAAGCCCATGCGTGGTGGTGGCAACGATTGCTTGCGCCATGCGAAGTCTGTTTCGTCGCTTGTGCTGGCCGTGATTGGTGGAAGGCGTTTGAGAACCGCTTCAGTCTCGGCGTTTGACAACACCGTCGCCGGGGCAGGCGTTGTTACTCGCGGCAGCTCCGGCCGATCGGTTTGATTGCTACCTTCGCTCAGACGAAAGCTGAGGCCTTCGTCCTCATCGGAGTCGTCGTCCTGGACCGTGCGCGTTGGGGCCGTTGAGATTGCGATGCGGGGATGCGGTGCTACTGAAACTGCAAAACAACAGAGCAGCAGCAGCGAGACAAACCGTCTCGGGAGAGTCATTGAAGCAACGCTCCTTTGTTTAGGATGAAATGACGTTAAAGCAAACCCGGATGAGGGAGACGATCAAGACCACATCATGTCGATGTGTCCGCTTAGACGCATGTGGTTAGAGTTGGGTTGACTCACGATCCGAAAATTTGCGTCATCCGTCCTGGGTGCCGGCGTCACCAACGAGCCCCTCGAAACCACCCACGGCTTGATAAACAGTCTGCATCGTTACAAAGGGATTAGTTGTTTGTTCTTGATGGCGGAGGGGACAGGACTCGAACCTGCATAGCCTTTCGGCCGGCGGTTTTCAAGACCGCTGCACTACCATTATGCGACCCCTCCGCAAGGATGGCGGACAGAATATAGCGCAACCTCAGATGCAAACAAAACGGTCACGGATTGCACGGATGACGCGGATAGTGCACGATCAGCAACTAAGAACGAAACGCAACATACAACATGCGCGTCACCATCGGCCAGATCAATACCACTAACGGCGACTTCGACAGCAACACCGCCAGCGCGATCCGCGCTATCGAACAAGCGAAACAGGAACACTCGGATCTCGTCGTGCTACCCGAAACCTGCATCCAGGGTTACACGTCCCTCGACTGGTTTCTCGATCGCGACGTCCAGCGCTGCGCACTCGAACCACTCGAAAAAATCATAAAAGCCACCAGTGGTATCACCGCGATCGTCGGGACTGTGCGGCCCTCGGGCCAGCCGACGGGCAGGCGTCTCTTCAACTCAGCCGCCGTTATTCGCAACCAGGAACTTCTCGGCTTCGCCGATAAAACACTCCTGCCCGAATACGACGTGTTTGACGATCCGCGCTATTTCCAACCCGGCACCGAACGCCATCTCTTCCGGCTCAACGAACACAAACTCGGCGTCGCAGTGTGCGAAGATTTCTGGAACGACAAAACGTTCTGGCGCGAACGCCACTACACACACGATCCAGCCGACGAACTGATCGAGCTCGGTGCCGAAGTGCTCGTCTCGATCAACGCTTCGCCTTTCAACAAAGGCAAGATGGGCCAACGCTGCGCAATGGTGTCGCACCGCGCTGCGGCCGCGAAGATTCCGATCGTCTTCGTCAACCTCGTCGGTGGTAACGACGGCGTCATCTTCGACGGCGCAAGCATCGTCGCCGACGCGCGCGGCAAGATCATTCTCCAGGCGCCGCCGTTCGAAGAGTTTATCGGCACTGTAGACCTCGACAGCGACCTCGCCGACGAACGCTGCTTGCCCGGCGACGATATCGAAACTATTCACGACGCACTCGTACTCGGCATTCGTGACTACGCGCGCAAGAATGGATTCAAACGCGCGGTGCTCGGACTCTCCGGCGGCATCGATTCAACAGTGGTCGCAGCACTCGCTTGCAAAGCCATCGGCGCGGAAAACGTGTTGAGCGTGATGATGCCTTCGCCTTACTCGTCGCGCTCGAGCATCGACGATTCGGTCGAGCTCGGCCGTCGGCTAGGCATGCCCGTGATCGAACACTCGATCTCCGACGCGTACAAAGTTTTACTCAAACAGATGAACCTGCCCGAACCGTCGGTGGAGAACAAATCGATTGCCGCAGAGAACCTGCAATCACGATTGCGCGGCAACATCCTCATGACGATCTCCAACAACGAAGGCCGCCTGCTGCTCTCAACCGGCAACAAGTCGGAACTGGCGCTCGGCTACTGCACGCTCTATGGCGACACCAACGGCGGACTCGCCGTGCTTGGCGATCTGTTGAAAACGGAAGTGTACGCGCTTGCGAATTACATCAACCGGAGCGAAGAACTGATCCCGCAGTCGATCATCGCAAAACGCCCGTCGGCCGAACTCGCGCCCGGACAGTTTGACGATCAATCGCTTCCACCTTACGACCAGCTCGATCGCGTGTTGCGCCTGTACTTCGAACAAAAAGCGACTCCGAACGAGATCGTCGCAACAGGATTCGAACCTGCTTTCGTGCTCGACATTCTTAACCGCGTCGAGTCGCCGGCGAATGAATTCAAACGACGGCAACTGCCGCCGACACTGATCATCTCGCGAAACGCGATCGGCATCGGACGCCGCCGGCCGGTGACGCATCACTATCGACGCGAACGGCTCAACTGCTAATGACAAAGCCTAACCACAAAGGCACTAAGACGCTAATGATCGCATTGTGTCTTTGTGTTTTTGCGGCAGGCAATGCTTCAGCGCAAGCGCAAACTCAATCGACGTCCGAAGCGGAAGCACTTCAGGCGATCAAACTCGCCACTAATCCCACCACAAAGCTCACCGCCGCGGAAGACTTCATCGCCAGGTTTCCGAAGAGCGAATCACGCGTCGCCATCGCCGAACTCGTCGCTGCAGAGATACTGAAGATCAAAAACGGCACGGTCGTGCTCGCGCTTTTCGAAAGAGCGCAGGCAGTGTTCACCACGGAGCAGGAGAAAGCGATTCTTGGACCACTTGCTCTCGAAGCATATTCGAGGGGCAACCGGCCTGACGATGCGTTCGCCCTCGCAGGCGAGATGCTCGCGAAGAACCCTGACGATCTCTACGTCCTCGCGCGCATGGCGCGTGCGGGCGCGGAAGAAGCGCGCAAGAAGAATCGCAGGCATTCAGACGCCGCGTTGCAGTATGGTCTGAAAGCGATTGCGTTGATAGAGGCTGGCAAGCGGCCGGCGAGTTTTGACGAGATCACGTGGGCCGATTACAAAGCGAGCCTGGGCCAACTTTACCAGTACACCGCGATTCTCTATCTCGCCGCGGACAATGCTGCCGAAGCAAAAGCACGGTTGACGAAAGCGACTGCGTTATCGCCGTACGATCCTTCAAACTTCGCGATGCTTGGCAGAGTGATCAATGCGGATTACCTGGCGCAGATGAAAGAGTATGAAGCTATGGCTGAGGGCAGCGCTAAAGACGATCTGCGGAAGAAACTCGACGCAGTCGTCGATGAGATGATCGATGCATACGCGCGCGCAGCAGGACTTGCAACCGGCCGGCCTGAGTATCAAACGTTGCTGCAACAAGTGATTCCCGATCTCACCAGTTATTACAAGTACCGCCACAAGTCGACGAAGGGGCTGGTCCAACTCATCAATCAATACAAACCGAAACGCGGATGAACGCGGAGGGAAGACGCGGATTTTAGGCGTAGCTTGCGTAGACGGATTTTACTTTGTCGATGAATTCGCGGCGATCGACGAGGTAGTAGACTTTTAACTGCCCCGATCCGGCGATTTCGTCGAGAAGCTTCTCAAAAATCTCAAACTGATCAGTGGTTGAGATGCTGTGCGCCGCCAGATAACCGCTGTTGCGCATGCGACGGATCAGCTCGTGCAACGTGAGTCGACCTTCGAGGGTGCGTCCGCCGTGCTCGTGCGAACGGCTTACGAGGTACTGGACCAGTAAGCATTCGTTATAGAGCGGCGGCACGAGAAAGAGTCGCGCGCCGTCGCGCTGCCATCCGTCGTCTAAACGCGATGAAGGACGCACGGTGCGAAGCCCTTCGAAGGCCTCGTTCCAGTTTGTCTTTGGTTCTTTGCGTGCGAGATAAGCTTTCGTAGCGTCGAGCAGCCATGAGGCATCGTTTAAATCCAGGGAGATCCGGAGGGTGTCGAGCCAGTCGAAGAACGCGCTGCGGCGATCGGATTTCACTTCGATCACTGCAAACTGGTCCTTTTTCTTCTCCAAACTTTTGACGAGCTTGCGGCGTGGTGCGTCGGTGGTTTTTCCGCCTTCGATGGCGTAAGTGTCGAGACGTGCGTGCCAGCGTTTTGCCGCGTTGCAGTACGGGCAGCGTGGATGCCTCTCTTCGCTGTCGAAAAATGGACGGACCGCTTTGCGTGAAGTCAACTCTTCGACTGTCGGCGTGTAGCGTTTGATCTCTGAATAGGCAGAACGAGGCGCGAGGCCGATCTGCTTCGTGAAGATGTCGAAGATACACGCGAGGCAGACGAGCGTCGTGTACTCAGTGATCGTGCCTGGCGGGAAGCCGCTGAAATCGAGTTCCTTTGTGGACATAACACCGGTTTCGCTCCAGCGGAGCGAAAGGTTTATAGCTTACAATTCACAATCATTTCGGCTCCGTAGGAGCCGCATGCCACATTGCGCTCCTACGGAGCGCGGTTCGGGTTTGGATTTAGGCTATAAACATGTTGCTCCTCCGGAGCAAGAACCGGTTGCTCGTCTGGACCAAGAGCCGGTTGCTCGTCCGTAGCAATGTCCGTGTGGCCCACCGCGAGGTCCAGCTCGGCTTCGACGTCGCCAGTAGCGTTGCGCATCGCCTTGAAATCGAAGAGCTGATCATCGAGAAGATGCGACGGCACCGCGTTGCCGAGTGCGTTCAGCATCGATGCACGGATGTGAGGGATCTCTTTCTCGAGTTCGCCGATCAGTTTCTTGATGCGCGCGCGTTTCAGATTGCTCTGCGAACCGCAAAGATCACACGGAATGATTGGAAAGTCGCGTTCCGTGGCGTATTGCGCGATGTCGCGCTCGCTACAGTAAGCCAGCGGACGGATGACCGTGTTGCGCCCGTCGTTTGAACGCAGCTTTGGCGGCATCGACTTCAACGAACCGACGTAAAACAGGTTCAGCAGCAGCGTTGTGATGATGTCGTCGGCATGGTGCCCGAGCGCGATCTTGTTGCAGCCTTCCTCGACGGCGATGTTGTAAAGAATGCCGCGGCGCAGCCGCGAACACACGGAGCAGTAAGTTTTACCTTCCGGGACCAGTCGTTTGACGATCGAATAAGTGTCGCGCTCGACGATTCGAAACGGAACATCGAGCTTGCTCAGGTACCCGGGCAACACTTCTGCCGGAAATCCCGGCTGTTTTTGGTCCAGATTGACGGCGAGTACGTCAAAACTCACGGGCGCCCGGCGCCGGATGTCCAGTAAAAGGTCCAGCAGTGTGTGGCTGTCTTTCCCGCCGGAAACACAGACCATCACGCGGTCGCCGTCTTCAATCATGCCGAAGTCGGCGATGGCCTCGCCGACGCGGCGTAGTAACCTGGTCTTGGTCCTGCTTTCAGTCTGCATAATTCACTTCTCAGAATGCCACGAATTATAAATTTGTTACAAAGCTAGACACACGCGGCGAACTTTGTCTATGATGGGAAGCCCGCTTCTGCGGCGGCGTCATTCGTACTAGCGGTCTAAGCTAGCAAACAATCCACCACAAAAGGTAAGCGCGTCGTTTCGTTGCATCAAGGTTCCCGGCCGGTGACAAACTTCCGCGCCCCCATATTTACGGAGGTATAAGATGCTCAGGATAGGAAAGAACAAAGATCAGGAAGAACACGACCAGTCGAATCACAAACCGGAGGTTCCTGATTACTCAACCGCCAAGACCTACTCCTATCAAGGAACGGGTGTTGAAGCAAAACCGGCACCCGAACCGGCAGCACCCAGCGCTTCGCGAGCAATGACCGAAAGCGAAACGCTGGCACGAGACATTAAAGAAGGTACGCTCAGCGGTTTCGTGGGCGGCGGTACTGTTGTCACCGGCGAAGCTAATTTTAAGGCCATGATGAGAGTTGACGGTCACCTTTCCGGCCGTGTCAGCTCCTCGAGCGGTACGCTCATCGTTGGCGCAAACGGCAAAGTCGACGCGAATATCGAAGTCGCAGTAGCCGTTATTCATGGGACCATCAACGGCGACATCATCGCCACTCAGCGACTGGAACTGGGCCGCGCCGCGAAGGTAAACGGCAACATTCAGACGCCATCGTTGATCATCGAGCAAGGCGCGATGTTTGAGGGCAGCTGCAAGATGCTCCAAATGGCGACCGCAGCCGAGAAGACGAAGAAGAAGGATGAGCCGCTCGACACGTCGCGGATGCAGACGAAGCCGGCGGATATTCCCGCCGTCTCAACGAGCGTCAGCTAGTTCGATTTGCAAGATGAGGTTTCGGGAGGGGTGGTCCTGCGGGATCACCCCTTTTCTTGTTAGACAGGATTTACAAGATTTGCAGGATAAGACTGTTATATGATTCACGTCCCATGTCCAACAAAAAGATACTGCTGGTCCTGATCTGCGTTCTCGGCCTGTGTTCCGTCGCAGTTGCGCAGAGACGCGCGGCGAAGTCCGTCCCACAAGCAACGCTCCTGCTGATCGTAAAAGCCGAAGACGAACGCCGCTGGGACGACGATCTGCGGAATCTGTTTTCAAGTCCAAACGCCATGGTCCGCCAGCGCGCGGCACTCGCCGCGGGTAGAATTGGCGACGAGGATTCGTTAGCCGCGCTCACCGGTTTGCTCGAAAACGACAAGGATCCGGGTGTTCGTTCGATGGCTGCATTCGCGATTGGCGAGATTGAATCAGCCGCGGGTGCAGATGCGTTGCTCGCTGTGTTGAAGAACACTTCGGCGACCGGAGAACTGAGGGCCAGGGCCATCGAAGGTCTCGGCAAGATCGCGGGCGTCTTGCCCAGAGATCAGGAAGCACGTCAACGTGAGCTCGGTGCCGCGATCCTCGACGCTCTCAAAGCTGAAACTTCAAACCAGCAGGCGATTCTGTTCGGTCTGACTGCCGCGTTGCGTGCGAGACCGGCGGGCGCCGGGCCTGTCATCGCCAAGTTTTTGTCTCATTCCTCGTCACGAGTGCGCTCCGACGCGGCAAACGCGCTCGCGCGGCTGCGTCTCGCAACTGGAAACGCTCAACTCCGAAGCCTGCTGACTACGGATATCGATCCGAACGTTCGCGCCAATGCCGCACGCGTGCTTGGCGTGACGGAAGACAAGGACGCATACGAATCGCTCGTGAATCGCGCGACGAGCGACATGGATTCACGCGTCAGGGTCAGTGCCATCCGCGCGCTTGCTCCGTTGAAAGATCCGCGGGCTGCCGAACCTTTGTTGAAACGTGGCGAGATGCTGATACAGCGAAGGGCCAGGGGCGGCACGGGTGACACCAACGAAGTACTCGAGATCGCGACAACGCTTGGACGTGTCCTGGCCCAGAAAGAAGATCAAGCGGCCATCGCATGGCTCCGTAAAGCGAACGAAACACTCAGTCACCAGGCGCCGGAAGTCGATCTCGCGTTTGTACGCATCGCTCCCGCAGCCTATCTCGCCGAATTCGGATCAGACGCGAAGCGAAGAGTTCAGGAAACGATTCTGACCGACTGGCGTGCTGCATCGGGAGTTGCCGCCGGCCTAGGCGAGATCGCAGCCTTGCCCGATACAGTGAAGAACAAAGCTGAGCTGGCCGCGACTGCCCAATCGCTTCTTCGCGCGATGCTCGATTACCGAAACTCGGGACTGACGATCAACACGCTCGTCGCCGTTCATTCGGAGTACGCGATTCCAGACGTGCTTCGCGCACTTGCTGCTTTCAAGCCTGAGGATCTGGCAACAGTCGCACGCGCCCACCTCAACGACAGCGACGTCGTCGTCCGCGGCACGGCTGCGGATCTACTCGGCGATCTTCCACCGTCAGAAGAAAACACTCGCGCCCTCGCCGGCGCCTGGCCGCAGGCAACAAACGATTCGTTGAACGACGCGGCGCTCTCAATCCTCGATGCGCTTGGAAAACAGAAAACCCCGGCGGCCAACGAACATCTCAAAGCCGCGCTGAAATCAGGCGATTACCTTGTCCGACGACGAGCAGCCAGTCTGTTAAAAGCTAACGGCGCAGGCGATTTTTCGTCGCAGACCGGCACCGTTCAGTCGCGAAACACCGACGCCGATTACACGCGCGCGCTCGGCAGAATCGGCCGGAGCGTTCGCGCCGTCGTGACTACCAGCAAGGGTTCGTTTACTATGGAGCTTCTCCCCGACGCAGCCCCACTGACAGTTGACAACTTCGTCCAGCTAGCCCAACGAGCTTATTATCGGAACGTCACGATTCATCGAGTAGTGCCGAATTTCGTGATTCAGGATGGCGATCCGCGCGGCGACGGAAACGGCGGCCCTGGTTATCAGATCCGCTGTGAAATCAACCAGGTGATGTATGACCGGGCGACGGTTGGGATGGCACTGTCAGGCAAAGATACCGGCGGCTCACAGTGGTTTGTCACGCACGCGCCGCAGCCGCATCTCGACGGCGGTTATACAGTTTTTGGACATGTCGTAACCGGCATGGATGTGGTTGATCGAATAGTCCGCGGCGACGTGATCCAGTCGATCACAATCCGCGCCGGTAAACAACGCAGATAACGACAGATGATGAGAACTCGAAGATATAACGATCCCGTCCTAACGAACGCGCTTGTAATTTACGTGCTTTTCTGCGGGATCGTTTACGCCGGTGTGGCTCAGGCGCAAACGCCAGCAAAGCCACTCGAAAGGCATTCTTACAAAATCGATCTCAAGATCGACTTCGAAAAGCTCACGTACACGGGCGTCGAACGGGTTCGCTGGGTCAATCGCGGTGAGAAACCCACGTCCATCATCTACTTTCATCTGTATCCAAACCTGCGCACCGGCGATCAGCAGTTTCAACCCAACGGGTCAACGCCGGCTGAATCAGACGAGCCGCGTCTCGACATCGTCGAAGTGCGCGCGGGCGTAGACGACTCGCCGCTCTTTTCCGCGCTGGACGATCAGGGCACGACACTCCGCGTTAACCTGCGTGAATCCGTGGCACCGGAAGGGTCAACTGAAATCGTTATCAAGTTCAAAGGCTCTGTGCCCGAGATCGATCGCGATGAAACAAGTCTGACCACGCACGTCGTGAAACAAGTCAGCGCTGCGCTACGAAGCGATCGAGAAATGCGACGCGCTCGCGACATCAACTTCCTCTGCCGTGGCGTGATGCTTCTCGGCGCTGCGTATCCGGTGCTTGCCGTGCGCGACGGCGACGAGTGGCGACGCAAGCTTGAACCATCAGTCGGAGATTTTGTTTTCAACGAAGCCGCTGACTATGAAGTCACAGTTTCGATAAATCAGGGCGTTGAAGTCTTCACTTCCGGCACCGAAACGGGCAGCAGAACCGACAAGGGCCAAACGTTCACTGCCACGGCCTTCCGCGACTTCGCGATTCTCGCCGGACGCGGGCTGCGCAGCGAACACACGGAAGTGCAGGGCGTCGACGTCAGATCGATCTATTTCGCGGAGCACGAACGCGTCGGTAAACGCGCGCTTACAGTCGCGGCAAACGCGTTGCGAACTTTCAACACGCTCTTCGGACCACTGCCTTACAAGACGATCAGCATCGCTGAAGCACCACTCGTTGCGGGACTGGGGAGTTGTGAATTCTCAGGTCTTAACGTGATCGCGAGTGCCTATTACGTCGATTTCGACTCGCCTACCGTTCGCAATTTGCCGGAGATCATTCGCGAGCAACGGCCATCCGTCGAGGAGAGCCTCGAATGGGCGGTCGCGCATCTCGTCGCGCACCAGTGGTGGGGCGTTGGCGTCGGCAACGATCCTGCGCGCGAGCCTCTGCTCGACGAAGCCCTCACCGCGTGGTCCGCACTGCTCTACTACAAACGCATGTACGGCGAGGAAAAGGCGGCGGCTGTTCTGAACGATCAGGTGCGCGGCGTCTATCGTCTCTATCGCACGTTTGGCGGCGACGACATGGACGCAAACCGCCCCACGCGCGACTATCGCAATACGTTTCAGTATGCGGCGATCGTGAGTGCGAAAGGCGCGCTGATGTTTGTAGATCTGCAAAAGACGCTGGGCGAAGAGAAGATGCTTGCCGCGTTGCGCAACTACTACCAGGCGAATCTTTACGAGATCGCGCAGCTCGAGGACCTCCGCATCGCGCTCGTCGCCGAAGCTCCCGTTGAACAAAGGCGGATGATTGGACGTACATTTACCCGCTGGCTGACCGCGAAGCGAGGCGACGAAGACATCGCGCCCCCGGATCAGGAGTTGGCCGCAACGCTGGGAATCACCGCAAAACAGCCTCCCCAAAAGTCGGGTGACAACCCGTTCAATGCCGTAGCGAAAGTGGGGAAGTTCTTTTGGCAGCAAGTAACGCGTATCCGCTGAGTCGTCAATCCGAAGCCGCTGGTGTAGACAAGAGCCTCGACCGTTTAGGATGGCTCATGGACGACATGTTCAAAGTGCCCGTGCTCGGCTGGCGCTTTGGACTCGACGCACTGATCGGGCTCGTTCCCGGACTCGGCGATACCAGCACCGCACTCGTCTCGTTCTACATCCTCGCCGCCGCCGTTCGTTATCGCGTTCCGAAAATCACAATGCTGCGCATGGGATTGAACATCGGGATCGATTACGTGTTTGGTTCGTTGCCACTCGTGGGAGATCTTGCAGACGCATGGTGGAAGTCGAACCGGAAAAACCTCGAACTGCTGAAGAAGCGAGCGACTGTTTCACCGGATGAAGTAAGAGCAGGACGGGCCAGCGACTGGTTTTTTGTCGGTGGGATTATCGTTGTGCTGGCGGCACTCGCAATCGCCAGTGCCGCCGTCAGTATCTATCTGTTGACGAGGTTGTTTGAACTACTCGCCGGATCTTAGTTGGTCGACAAGACGCGTTCGACCGCCGTCTTCAACATATCCAGCCCACGCTCGCCCGCAGCGAAGCATCGCAGCTTTCCTTCTGCGTCAAACAGGTAATACGCAGGCACGTAGCCGTGATCGTTCTGAAACGCGTCTTTCAATCGATGTTCGTTATCAACCGCAACCGGTTCCGTGATCCCGTACTTGCTGATCAGATCACGCACTGCCTCGACGTCAGTATCGCTTTCATAGCGAGGCATGTGAACTCCGATCACACGCAGTCCCTGATCTCGTTTCTCGTCACGCCATTCCGCGACGCGCGGCAGGTTGTCTTTGCAGATCCCGCAGCTCACTGACCAAAAGTGGACCAGGGTCGGATGGCCCGCCACTTCCGATTCGGCATGGGCCTGCGTTCCGCCAAACCACTCCGTTGCCCCGTCGAAGCTGGGCAACTGTGTTCCAATCTTCATTGCCATCGTTGTGTTTCTCTTACCCACAGATTACACGGATTCGATCCGTGTAATCTGTGGTCCATGATAGTTAGTTAAGTGTCTTCTGGCCTGGCTTCCATTCAGCCTGGCAAAGACCGCCTGTCTGCAACGCCTGAATCACGCGCAGCGTCTCTTCCGCCGAACGGCCAACGTTCAAATCGTGAACGACCTTGTAACGAAGAATGCCTTCGGGATCGATCACGAAAAGTCCGCGCAACGCGATGCCACGGCTCTCGATCAGTACGCCGTAATCAGCCGCGACTTTCTTGGTCGCATCTGCCGCCAACGGGTACTTGAGGCCCTGAACGCCACCGTTGTCGCGCGGTGTGTTCAACCATGCACGGTGCGAATAGACCGAGTCAGTTGAAATACCGATGATGTCTGCGCCGATGTCGAGGAAATCCTGGTAACGATCGCTGAACGTCGTCAACTCTGTCGGGCAAACGAACGTGAAATCGAGTGGATAAAAAACGAGTACGAGCCACTTGCCTCTGTAATCGGAAAGTTTGACGGGCTCGTTGAGTTTCTCGATGTTCTTGGTCGAAGCCATTTCAAAATCCGGCGCGGGCTGGCCCACCATCGCCTTGTCTGCTGCTACTGCTGTTGCTGCTGCTGTCATGTATCCTCCAAAAGAATTTGAGTTCCGTTTATCTTGTTAGTGCCTGTTGCCTGCCACGCAGTCGGGACAATACCCACGTAACGTCAGATGGACCGACTGCGGCTTAAAATGTGATTTGCGAGCGGCGGCTTGCATGAGCTTTGTTGTATCCGGCAAATCGAAGTCGACCAGCTTTCCACAATCGTTGCAGATCGCGTGGTCGTGCCGGTGAGTTTCACGGTCATAGCGACTGGCGCTATCTCCAAAACTGATTTCGAGCACGAGCCCGGCCTCTTTCAGGTAGCGCAAGGAGTTGTAGACGGTTGCGTAGCTGATACTGGGCAGACGCCGGCGCGCGGCCTCGAAGATATCGCTCGCCGTCGGGTGGTCGTCACGCTCCTGAATGACCTGGTAGACCGCCTCCCGCTGCGGCGTCAGCTTGGGCTTTTGCTTTGTGTCCTTCACAGTGGATTTAGACTAATTCTAAATCCGCGGATTGTCAAGCCACGATCAAAGCCGCGGATTAGCGCAGATGTTTTCACGCGTGGAGGACTGGGTGTTGGCGGGCAAAGTCCACAATTGTGTTTACGTAGGTTTCGAAGGGTGGGCAGTGTATGCCGTGTGGCGCGAGGAGTTGCTGGGCCTGGGTAGAGTCGTAGAGTTGCTTGACGAAGAAGTAGGGGACGGCGTGGTGCGGTAAATGGGTAATCTTTGGTGCACCTGGAAGCATGAGGAAGAAATAGACCAATGAGGGTGGAGCGGTGATGCGCGATTGATGATTGTCGATCGATTTCGCGATTGAGTTGAATAGCTGGTTGGTCGTGAGCGGAGCCGGATCGGCGAGCTGCAACGTTTGGCCGATCGCGGTTTCGTCAAAGGCTAGAGCAGCCATTGCGTCGACGACAAAATCCACCGGCACGAGATTCAAGCTAACTTCACGGTTTCCGATGTTGATTAGCGAGAGCCCGCTGGGCCAACGCAGCAGGTAGTTAATTAGATAATAGACGCCATCGTATTTTCCGGTTTCGCCGGTTTTGGAGTGACCGCAAACAACCGCAGGACGGTGGACCGTGATCGGCAGTTCACCTTTCGCCGATTCGACTTCTAGTTCCGCGAGATACTTCGACTCTTCGTAAAAGTTTCCAAAGCCTGCTTCGTGTCGAAGCTCGTTTTCGAGAATCACGCCTTCACGTTTGCCGGCAACGTAGCAGGTTGAGACGTGATGAAACTGGCGCAGGTGCGGGAGGGAACGTGCGACGTCGAGCACGTTGCGAGTGCCGCCCGGATTCACCAGCATGGCAGGTTCGCGAGGAACGGCGAGATCGTAAATCGCCGCTAAATGGAAAACGCGCGTAGTTTGCTGGCGGAGCAGATCGAGATCGGCGGCATTCAGTCCGAGCCCGGCCTGGCTGATGTCGCCTTCGACGATTTTAAAGTCGTCAGCGCTCTTTCCGGTTAAAGCCATGATGCGAGCGATCTCGTCGCGTGCGCGTGTCGCGAGCGCCGGCTGCACGAGCAGTATGAAGCGGCAGTCGCGCTCGGCGAGACGGTCGAGCAGGCGGTTGGCGATAAAACCCGGAAATCCGGTGATGAATAGTGTTTCTCTATCCGGCATTGAAGACCCCGAGTATACTCTGTGCGATAGGTCCTATAGGTCCTGTACGACCTATTAAAATCTCAAAACAACCGAAAGGTCACTCGCATGAATCTTCCTTTGATGTTTGCGCGCCGGACAGCGCTGGCCCTGGTCCTTCTGGCAGTTACGATCTTTTCGATCGCGGCGCAACAGAAGCAGGACTGTAACGTCAAGGTCACCATCCTTCAGGTAAACGACGTCTACCAGTTTGCACCCGTCGATCAGGGCACGAAAGGCGGGCTCGCGCGCGTGATGACGATGAAGAAACAGATCCAGCAGGAGAACCCAAACACCCTGCTGCTCATGGCCGGCGACACCATCTCGCCGTCCGTCGAATCGATCACTTACAAAGGCGCGCAGATGATCGACGCGTGGAACGCGGCGGGCCTCGACTACGCGACGTTCGGGAATCATGAGTTTGACTTTGGACCTGACGTGCTGAAACAGCGAGTCAAAGAGTCGAAATTTAGCTGGATCGCGGCGAACGTGATCGATACGACGACGAACAAGCCGTTCGCGGATGTTGCGCCGTACGTCGTGCGTGAGTTTGGCGGCGTTAAAGTTGGGTTCTTTGGCCTCGTCCTGCCGGATACGAAAACTACGTCGAAGCCGGGTGATAACGTGGTGTTTCGCAGTCCATGCGAGACCGCGAAAGAGATGGTTTCTCAACTTCACGCGCAAGGCGTGAAGGTTGTTGTCGCGTTGACTCACCTGTCGATGCGAGAAGACAAGGAAGTCGCGCGCTGCGCGGGCGTCAATCTGATCATCGGCGGCCACGAACACACGTTGCTCGAATCGCATGCAGGTAGAGCGCCGATCTTCAAAATGACGGCCGACGCACGCGAGATGGGACGCATCGATCTGAACATCTCGCCGACTACAGGTGAACTCGAAAGTATCGACTGGAAAGTGATGCCGGTTGACAGTTCCACGCCCGAAGCGACTGAGTTTAGCGCGATCTATAAGAAGTACTCATCGCTACTCGCCGAGTTGGCCCAGCCGATCGGCAGCACCAGTGTTGCACTCGACGCGCGCAGCGCTGAAAGTCGCACGCAGGAAACAAACGTCGGCAACTTCATCGCCGACGCTTTTCGTAAATCGACCAACGCCGACATCGGGCTTTTGAATGGCGGATCGATCCGCGCTGACACGATCATCAGCGTAGGAAAGTTGACCCAACGGGATCTTCTGTCGATCCTTCCGTTCAAGAATAAACTGGTGAAGATCGAGGTGACAGGCGAAACTTTGCGTGCCACACTCGAGCACGGCGTGAGTCGTACAGCGCCCGGTGCTGAGCCCGGCGGTTTTCCCCAAGTGTCGGGTGTTGAATTCTCATTCGACGCGAGTCGCGCGCCCGGTTCGAGGATTGTCGACGTGAAAGTGAATGGGCAGCCGCTTAATAACACGAAGACTTACACGTTGACGACGACGAGCTTTGTGGCGCTGGACGGCGGCGACGGTTATTCGATGCTCAAGGGTGCGAAAGTCGTGCTCGGGCCGGACCAGGCGCCGATCGATGTTGACGTTGTTAAGAAAGCGATCACGTCGGTAACGGCCATTGCGCCGAAGGTTGAGGGACGAATCAAACGTTTGGACACGGCGGGTAAAGCAGCCGCGGATTGTAAATAAAGCCGCGGATTTCGCGGGCGAAGCTTTATGGATACCCACGACGATCCAACAGCCGCGAGACGTTACGAAGCGAACCAGCTTTTTCAGGAGGCATACGAGGCGCAGCTTTCGCACGACTACGAACGCGCCATCGAACTCTACAAACGCTCGATCGAGACTTACCCCACGGCCGAGGCCCACACGTTCCTCGGCTGGGTCTACAGTTTTCAGAAGCGTTACGACGAGGCGATCGAAGAGTGTCTCGAAGCCATTCGAGTAGACGAAACTCTCGGCAATCCTTACAACGACATCGGTAGTTATTTGCTGGCGAAAGGTGATCCGTACGGCTCGGTGCGCTGGTTCAAACGAGCACTACTCGCTCCACGTTACGAGTCGTACGCGTTTCCGCATTTCAATCTCGGCCGCGTTTACGAAACGCGTCGCAGGTTTCTCGAAGCCGCAAGGCATTACGGTCTCGCACTCGAGCAGAAGCCGGATTTCACAGAAGCAGCCGTCGCGTTGAGGAGAATGCAGTCGCGGCTGAATTAACTCTCCTCTTTCCTGATCGGGATCTTCTTACCCTTTGCATCCACAGCAACATAGATCACTTCGGCTTCAGTGACGCGCACGCTTTCACTTTTCCCGAGTCGCTCGACCTCGACAATCACGCGCACAGTTATCGACGTCGTGCCGACGCGTTCGGTCTTTGCATAAAAACTCACGAGGTCGCCCACGAAAACCGGCTTGTGAAAGAT
>DASTQB010000111.1:0-15374 GCA_035761985.1 Pyrinomonadaceae bacterium | reverse complement strand
GGGCTCACGCCCCAGGCTTTATGCTGTCGCCTGCTTCGCAGGCTGCAGGCCACGAGGAGGAAACAATTTGAAGGGTGTAGTGTTAGCCGGCGGCTTGGGGACGCGGCTGCGTCCGTTAACCTCCGTCACAAACAAACATCTGCTGCCAGTCTACAACCAGCCAATGATCTATTACCCCATTCAGACACTCGTGAATGCGGCGATCACTGACATCATGGTTGTTACCGGCGGCAGTTCGGCGGGCGAGTTTCTGCGACTGCTCGGCAACGGTAAGGCATTCGGTCTGAAACATCTCAACTACGCTTACCAGGAAGGCGAAGGCGGCATCGCCGAGGCGCTTTCACTCGTCGAGCATTTCGCCGCCGGCGAGCCGGTCTGCGTCGTACTCGGCGACAACATCATCCAGGGAAACATCCGCGCGGCCGTCGACGCTTATCGCAAACAGGGTAGCGGCGCGAAGATCATGTTGAAGAAAGTGCCCGATCCGCAACGCTTCGGCGTGCCGCGTCTCGACGGCACCCGCGTGCTCTGCATCGACGAGAAACCCGCGACGCCGAAGTCGGAATACGCAGTGATCGGCGTGTACATGTACGACCATGAGGTCTACGACATCATTCGTTCTTTGAAACCTTCTAACCGCGGCGAACTCGAAATCACCGACGTCAACAACGCTTACATCGCCCGTGATGCAATGACGTGGGAAGAGCTCGAGGGCTGGTGGACCGATGCCGGCACGTTTGAAAGCCTGTTGCGCGCGTCGATGCTCGTCGCTCAAACTGGCGCGAACCAACTTTATCTGGAAACGAAAGAACCACGCGGGATCGACCTGGGCCAATTCGAGGTAGCTGCAAATGCCAGAGAGCTTTAGAGAGGGTGAGATCAAGGGCGTAGTCGTTTCAAAGCTCTCAAAGTTTCCAGACTCGCGCGGATGGTTGGCCGAACTTTTTCGGCACGACGATCTGGCCAAGGAGTTTTATCCGGTGATGGCCTACATCTCTTCGACGAACCCGGGGATCACGCGTGGACCTCACGAGCACGTCGATCAAGCAGACTTTTTCTGCTTCATTGGTCCATCAAACTTCAAGCTGCGCATGTGGGACAATCGTGAAGGTTCAGAGACGTTTGGTTATGTCAGTACGGTCGTGGTGGGCCAGGACAATCCAGCGTCGGTGATCATTCCCGCGGGCGTGGTCCATGCCTACCAGAACGTCGGAGATGTTGAAGGGATCGTGATCAACTGTCCGAACAGGCTCTATCGCGGTGCTGGTCGTAAAGAAGAAGTGGACGAGATCCGGCACGAAGACAGCAAAGAGACGCGTTTTCGAATGGATGATTGATCGCGGCTCTGCCGCCGGATGTTGAAACTCTCGGCCACGGCTCTGCCGCCGGTGTTGAAACGGTTGGGTTACCGCTCTGCCGCAGGGTGTTGAAACTCTCGGCCACGGCTCTGCCGCCGGATGTGAGGCGGGGCTATGCCCCGCCGGAAAGTTGAAAAATAAAGATTGGGCTATGCCCTTGGTCGGGGGCATAGCCCCAGGTTAGTGGGGAGCTTACCGGCGGGGCATAGCCCCGCCTCACATCCGGCGGCAGAGCCGGAGCTGAGGTCGAAAAAGTTTCCGAGCCGGACTAAATCCGGAATAGGCGGCAGAGCCGTGGCTGAGGTCGAAAGAGTGTCCGAGTCGAGTCGGCAAAGCCGTGGCTCACGGCAGTATAGGTTCGGCAAAGCTGGTTCCATTATGTCCAATGAGCGTTACACCAGGGTGGCCAGGATTATTGCGCGCCTGAATGTAGGTGGACCAGCGAAGCACGTCGTCTGGTTGACGGCCGGCTTGTTTGACGCGGGTTATGCGACGATGTTGATTGCCGGGACGGTTCCCGAGGGCGAGGCAGACATGAGCTACTTCGCCGAGCACGCCGGCGTCACGCCAATGTACATTCCGGAGATGAGCCGCGAGATCTCTCGGAAAGACGCGATCACCGTCTGGAAGCTGTATCGCTTCTTCGTGCAGTGGCAACCTGACATCATCCACACGCACACTGCGAAAGCGGGGACAGTCGGACGTGTGGCCGGGTTTCTTTATCGCTGGCTGACGCCGGGCACGCTCGTAGGCAAACCGCGTCGGTGCAAGTTTGTCCACACGTATCATGGGCACGTTTTTCACAGTTACTATGGCCGCCTGCAAACAAAACTCTTTCTCGCGATCGAACGAATGCTCGCGAAGTTGGTCACCGATCGTTTGATCGTAGTCAGCAAACAGCAGAGCATCGAGATCGGCGAGAAGTTTCGCGTCGGCCGCCCCGGACAGATCAAAGTGATCCCGCTCGGTCTCGACCTCGACGTCTTCGCCGATCATGCTTCGCGGCGCTCGCGATTTCGCGAGGAGCTTTACATTCACGACGATGCGATCCTGATCGGAATCGTCGGCCGCTTGACCGAGATCAAGAATCACCAAATGTTTCTCAACGTCGTAGCGCGTTTGAAAGCGATCGATCCCGCTTGCCGGCGACAGGGCGCGGTACGTTTCATCGTGATCGGCGACGGCTCGCTGCGGGAAAGTCTCGAGAAACAGAAACAGGATCTCGGGCTCGACGCAGACGTGATATTTGTCGGCAGCAGAACGGATCCCGAGTACTTCTATCCCGCACTCGATATCGTCGCGCTGACATCGTTGAACGAAGGCACGCCGCTGACGTTGATCGAAGCGATGGCAAATGCCCGTCCGGTGGTTGCGACGAGTGTCGGCGGCGTGGTCGATCTGCTCGGCGACGTAGTTGAAGATGGACCATACAAAGTTTGCAAACGCGGGATCAGCGTACCGCCCGGCGATGAAGAAGCATTTGTCGCCGCGCTGAGCAGGATCATTCGCGACCGCTCGTTGCGCAAGGAACTCGGCGCGCGCGGTCTTGAGTTTGTCGAAGTCAACTACTCGAAGGAACGTTTATTTGAAGACATGAAGAGTCTCTACGGTGAGTTGTTGAACCGTGGAGCGGTTACCAATTGCGAGCTGACGGGAGTTATTCGAAGTTGTTGAATTAAAGGAGCGGCAAGTTTGCGAGTACTCATCACCGGCGGCGCCGGTTTCATCGGATCACATCTGAGCGACGCTTACCTCAAGCGTGGTGACGAAGTTTACGTCATCGACGATCTGTCCACCGGCACGATCGAGAACATTCAGCACCTCAAAGGGCACCCGCGTTTTCATTACACGATCGATACAGTTCACAATCATCCGGTCACGGCAGAACTCGTCGATCAGTGTGACGTGATCTTTCACCTTGCCGCGGCGGTTGGCGTGAAGCTGATCGTCGAAAGTCCTGTGCGGACGATCGAGACGAACGTTCGCGGCACGGAAGTGGTCCTTTCACTCGCCAACAAGAAGAAGAAGAAAGTGATGATCGCTTCAACTTCCGAAGTGTACGGCCTCAGCTCCGACGTGCCTTTCCGCGAAGACGGGAACCTGGTGATGGGCGCGACCACGAAAGGGCGCTGGAGTTACGCATGCTCGAAGGCGATCGATGAATTCCTGGCACTCGCTTACTGGCGTGAAAAGAAGTTGCCGACGATCGTCGTGCGGCTCTTCAATACGGTTGGACCACGGCAGACCGGGCAATACGGAATGGTTGTGCCGACGTTTGTGAAGCAGGCACTCGCCGGCAGGCCGATCACTGTTTATGGCGACGGGAAACAGAGCCGTTGTTTTGGTTACGTCGGCGACGTTGTCGGCGCGTTGATGAAGTTGATGGACCACGAGGAAGCTGTCGGGCAGGTGTTCAATATCGGATCGAACGTGGAGATCTCGATTCTTGAGCTGGCGCAGCGAGTGAAGGAGATCACGCGCTCGGATTCGGAGATCGTGTTTGTGCCGTACGACCAGGCGTACGAAGAAGGTTTTGAAGACATGCCGCGGCGCATTCCTGACATTTCGAAGGTCAGCGGACTGGTGGGGTTCCGTCCTGAAGTCGGGCTTGAGGGGATCCTTAAGAGAGTCGTGGATTACCACATGGGGAAGAACGTTTGACGGGATTTCAGGATTTTCAAGATTTACAGGAGAAATCCTGTTAATCATGTTCATCCTGAAATCCTGTCTAACACAATTACATGATCGATATGCCGTTTAGCCCTCGCACGCTTCTGGCACTAGGTGCATCTTTTGGCCTCGCGTTGATTCTGACGCCACTCGTGCGCGCGTATGCGCGGCGCTTTAAATTCATCGCCGTCCCCAAAATCGACCGCTGGCACAAAAAGCCCACGGCAATGCTCGGCGGCACCGCGATCTGGCTCTCGGTCGTCATCGCTTCACTCGCTTTCACGATCCACACCACCTACGTCAAACAGATCCTGATGGCGAGCACGTTTCTGTTTCTCGTTGGACTAGTCGACGACCTGATCCACATCAAGCCTTACCAGAAACTGATCGGACAAATCCTCGGCGCCGCTTTCGTCGTTTACTACGGCCTCAGCCTGCCATGGACCGGTTCGAAGATCGTGAACATGGCGCTCGCGATCTTCTGGTTGATCGGCATCACCAACGCGATCAACCTGCTCGACAACATGGACGGACTCGCCTCCGGCATCGCAATCATCGCCGCAGGTTTTCTTTCGCTCAGCTTTGTAAACACAGGACAGTTTCCCGAAGCACTACTACTCGGTATCTTCGCCGCCGCGCTCCTCGGTTTTCTCATTTACAACTTCAACCCGGCATCGATCTTCATGGGCGACTGCGGCTCCATGTTTGTCGGGTTCTTCCTGGCGAGTTCTGCACTCATAAACGTAAGCGGCGGAAGATCCAGAAGCTTTCTGCCCGTGCTTGCCGTTCCGATCCTCGTCCTCTTCATTCCGATCTTCGACACGACGTTCGTCACCGTCCTTCGCAAGCTCTCGGGCCGCGCAGCTTCGCAAGGCGGACGCGATCACACGTCGCACCGGCTCGTCGCGCTCGGCATGTCCGAGCGACATGCGGTGTTGATGCTCTGGGGCTTTGCCGCACTTTCCGGACTGCTCGCGATTATCGTCCAACGCGCGCGTCTCGACATCAGTCTCGCTGCGATCGCCGGTTTCACGATCCTGCTGACGCTCGTTGGCGTGTATCTCGCGGGCGTGAAGGTTTACGACGAGAGCGAAGCGGAGCAGGCGTTGAAAGACAAGCCGCTCTACGCGTTTCTCGTGGACGTTTCTTACAAGCGCCGCGTATTTGAAGTGTTGCTGGACGTAGTGCTCGTGATCCTCGCTTACTGGTCGGCGTACGCGATCAACTTCGCTCCAGGCAGTCCCGCCTGGAACCTGTTCATCCGCACGTTGCCGGTGCTCGTGTTTATAAAGATGTCGGTGTTTCTGGTGATGGGCGTTTACCGCGGACTCTGGCGCTACACGGGCATGAGCGACCTGATCGTGTTTGCGAAGGCGGTCGTGTTGAGCTCCGTCGGGAGCCTGATGGTGTTGTTGTTCCTGTTTCGTTTTGAGGGCTACTCGCGTACCGTCTTTGTCATCGACGCGGTTTTGATGTTTCTGTTTCTGGCGGGCAGCCGCCTTGCGTTTAGACTGTTCCGGCAACTTCTCCCGGCAGTGACCAAAAACGACGGCCGCCGCGTCCTGATTTATGGTGCAGGCGACGGCGGTGAACTTTTATTGAGAGAGTTGCGAAACAATCGCGACCTGCAACTGGCTCCGATCGGGTTTCTTGACGATGATCCCGCAAAGGCGGGAAAGGTCATTCACGGTTTGCGCGTGTTTGGCGGCAACGGCGATCTCGGTTCGGTTTGCGCGCAGCATGAAGTTGATGAAGTGGTAATTTCGAGTATGAAGATGACTGAAGAGCGCGTTCAGGAGATTTTGCGGTGTTGTGCGGAGAAGCACATCGGCGTTAAGAGGATGCGGATTACGGTGGAAGACTTGAGCACGGATTAACGCGTAAAAGAAAACACGGATTAGATGCCGCAGGAAGTAATTCATATTAGCGTCAGGAGACTGCCGGTCAGGTTGTTGACGCTCGTGTTGTTGTTTGTTGCGGGCGTGGGCTCGTACTTCGCCGTGCGCTGGTACATCGGAAACACGATGGCGGAGTATTTCAACACCACGCAGAACGACCTCAACACCGCGCGCATGGCGATTTCGTTCGCGCCGGATGATCCGCTCCCGCACTGGCGCATCGCACAGGTCTCACAAAGAATCCTGCCGTTGGACCAGCAGCAGGAGGCCATCGCGTCGTATGAGAAAGCAGTCAGTCTTTCGCCCAACGACTATCGATTCCTGATGTCGCTGGGCAGGGCGTACGAGCAGGCCGGCGATGCCGCGAAGGCTGAACAGGCCTTGCGACGCGCAGTGGAGCTGGCTCCCGCTTACTCATATCCACGCTGGTATCTCGGCAATCTGTTGCTGCGCAACGCTCGTTACGACGAAGCTTTCGCGGAACTCCGGCTTGCAAGCCTGGCTGACGGCGAACTGCAACCGCAACTGTTCAGCCTCGCCTGGCAGATTTACAACGGCGATCCTGAAGCGCTCAAAAAAGCGGTCGGTGAAAACCCGGCTGTGCGTGCGCAATTCGCACTCTACCTGATCACGCAGAAGCAGTTTGAAGACGGGCTGGCTCTGTGGAACGGTCTCAGTGGCGACGAGAAGCAAGCCAATCGTGAAACGGGCGACGCAATAATCACGAGTCTGCGAAACGATACGAAGTTTCACGATGCGCTCAAAGTTTGGAACGACGTTGCGCCTGAGAAGTACCACGCGGAAATGGGGAAAGTCTTTGACGGCAGTTTTGAAGAGAACACCGGCGCGACAGTGTTTGGCTGGCAAGTGAAAAGCGCGCCGCAGATGCAGGCTGCAATCGACGACAACAAAGGTCACACTGGACCACGCAGCTTGCGAATGGCGTTTCGCGTGCCCGCAAATCTCGAACAAGTCAATGTTGCGCAGCTCATTGCAGTGCAGCCGCGAACTGAATACGACTTCGAATGTTATGTGAGCACTGAAAAACTCGAGACTGGAAGTGCGCCCCAAGTCCAGATCCTCGATGCGGCGTCCGGTGCAGCGCTGGCTTCGTCGGCGCAGGCGCCCGGCGGCACAAACGACTGGAGCCGCATCAGTTTCACTTTCAAGACCGGCGACTTTACTCAAGGTGTGATTCTCAAGATCGTGCGTGTCACGTGCAGCAACGACGAGACGCCGGTGTGTCCGATTTTTGGTTCGGTTTGGTATGACGACTTCAGTATCAAGCGCAGAAACTAACCTGGTCGTTGCGGAACCCGCAGCGCCGCCAGTGCCCGCGAGCCCGTCGCAGCGAGGCGGCGTTTATCGCATCAGGCACACGCTCCCGAGCAGGTTTGCGTTTCTCGTGATCTGCATCGCGATCGTGCTTTCGGCGCTTGCTTACGGAACTGTTCACTACTGGGCGCTCGGCCTCTTCAATCTCGGTGGACTGACGCTCCTCGTCTTGTGGGTGCTCGACGCTTGGCGTCTCGGCAATCTGAGAGTCAATAAAAACCTTCTGCAACTGCCGCTACTCGGGGCGTTGATACTCGGCATCGTGCAGCTTCTTCCGCTCCGGGAAGTGACTGCCCCGGGAATGACGAGTAGCCTGTCGTTTGATCCAAACTCGACGCGGCTTGTTCTGGTCCAACTCGCGAGCCTGCTGATCTATTTCTCCGCAACGCTCGTTTTCATCGATACGCCGCATCGACTGCGCGTGATGGTGCGTACGATCATGGTCTTTGGTTTTTGTCTCGCACTGTTCGGACTGACGCAGTCGATTACTAGTCCAACCCGCGTCTACTGGATGCGCGAACTCAACCAGAGCACGGCGTTCGGTCCGTTCATCAACCGGCATCATTTCGCCGGTTACATGGAACTCACGATCGCACTCCCACTCGGACTGCTGTTTGCCGGCGCAGTCGATAAAGAGAAGCGATTGCTCTACCTGTTTATCGCGGGACTGATGGGCGTGGCGCTCGTGATGACAACGTCGCGCGGCGGCATCATCAGCCTCGTCGCCGAAGTGTTGTTTCTAACGATCGTGACGGCGATCTGGAGAAAGCCGAGCGAGCGACGCCGCACGAGGATTGGACGTTTGAAGCTCGTTGCTTCACGACTGGCGCTGGCCGGAGTGCTGTTGTTTAGCCTGTTTCTTGGCGTCATATTGCTCGGCGGCGAGTTCTCCCTCGCGCGTTTCATCGACACGGTAAACACCAACGATCCAACCACCGGCCGCGCGCACTTCTGGGCCGTCACGCTCGAGATCATCAAAGCGCACCCATACGTCGGCACGGGGCTCGGCGCGTACGGCGTCGTCTACACTCGCTTCGACACGCGCAACGGTCTCTTCCGTCTCGAACAAGCGCACAACGACTACCTGCAAGTGTTATCCGACGGCGGTATCATCGGCGCAGCACTGGCGGTCGGGTTTGTCGCGCTCCTGTTCTACAAAGCACTGCAGCGTGCAAAATCGAGAGACGATTTCCGTCGTGGTGTTGCGCTCGCATCGTTGAGTGGATGTTTTGCTGTGCTCGTACACAGCTTTTTCGATTTCACGTTGCACACGACCTCGAACGCGTTGCTGTTTCTCGTGCTCGCAGCGATGGCAACGATGAACGGGCGCGTTGAAGACGCACCGCGGAAGCGCCGCAAGTCGTCGCGCACCAACACAGATTCAGATAAAGGAGACTAACAGTTGGCTTCGGAAGCTTCGTCTCTTCCCGGTTTGATCCTCGCCGCGGTTTTGCGTCACAACAAAGCTGATGCCTTGAACCACCGGGCTGACGGCAAATGGTTCAACATCACGGCTGCAACTTTTGTCGAGCGCGTAAAGAACACCGCGCTCGGACTTGCGAGCCTCGGAGTTCGTCCAGGCGACAGGATCGCGCTGCTGTCCGAGAACCGGCCCGAGTGGTCCATCGCCGATCTGGCGATTCTCAGTCTCGGCGCGATCAATGTTCCCATCTACACGACACAGGCGTTGGACCAGGTTGACTACATCCTCACCGATTCAGGCGCCCACACCATCTTCATCTCAAATCGACGCCTCTATAAACACGTGCAGCCGGTGTTGGCCGGCAAGTCGCTCGAACACGTGATCTTCTTCGACTCTGAAACAGCCGAAGACGTTGAGCGCTCGATCGCACTAACGGATCTCGAGCAAAAGGGAAAAGAGTTGGACCAGCAGCGGCCGGGTGCTTTCGATGCGTACCTGCATGCCGTGAGGCCGGACGATCTCGCGACGATCATCTACACGTCGGGCACAACCGGCGAGCCGAAAGGCGTGATGTTGACGCACAACAACTTCATGTCGAACGTGCAGTCGATCGCGAAGGGCTTGCCGATAGAGCCGACCGACGTCGCGCTTTCAGTGCTGCCTTTGTCGCACATCTTCGAACGCGACGGGTTTTACGTCTTCTGCTACTGCGGCGTGTCTGTTTACTACTCCGCGTCGTTCGATCAGGTTGGTGAAAACCTGCGCGAAGTGGCACCGACGATCATGACCGCGGTGCCGCGTCTGTTTGAGAAGGTCTATCACCGGATCATGAAGAAGGGCATGGCAGAAAAGGGCTTTAAACGGTCCGTCTTTATGCGATCGCTCGCCGTCGGCCAGAAATACGGCGAACTGAAAGACAAACGGAAATGGGTGATGCCGGGGCTGGGAATCAAGCAGAAGCTCGCGAGCAAGCTGGTGTTTTCGAAGTGGCGCGAAGGCGTCGGCGGGCGTCTGCGATACTTCGTTTCCGGCGGCGCGCCGCTCGCCCCGACGCTCTCTTATTCGTATCTGGCCGCGGGGATTCCGATCCTGCAGGGTTATGGCGCGACGGAGACGTGCATCGTCTCGGCGAATCGTCCCGGCAACAATCGCGTCGGATCGGTCGGGATACCGTTTGAAGGTATCGAGATCAAGATTGCCGAAGACGGCGAGATCCTCGTGCGTGGTCCAAATGTCATGCGCGGTTATTACGGACAGCCTGAAGCTACGGCGGCCGTGTTGAAGGACGGCTGGTTCTACACCGGCGACGTCGGCCGCATGGAGAAGGACGGGCATCTTTTCATCACTGACCGCAAGAAGGACCTGTTTAAGCTGTCGAACGGGAAGTACGTCGCGCCGCAGTTGATTGAGAGTCTTTTGAAGGAGAGCGAGTTTGTGAGCCAGGTCGTTGTAGTCGGCGCGGGACGAAAGCAGCCGGTGGCCTTGGTCGTTCCCGACTGGGAGAGTTTGCATAACGCGCTCGACGAGGCTGGTGAAAAAGCGCCGCGCGATCGAGCGGAACTGAGCAAGTTTCCACCTGCGATCAAGATCGTGCAGAAAGACATCGCGAATCTGACTTCGTCGCTAACGGATTACGAGCGCATCCGCCGCGTGGCGCTTTTGTCGAACGAGTTCAGCATCGATGGTGGTGAACTGACACCGACGCTGAAGGTCAAACGCACTGTGATTGATGATCGATATAAGGATCTTATCGAGGAGCTTTACTCGTAAACACGTTAGACAGGATTTCAGGATTTTCAAGATTTACAAGACTCAGAATCTTGTGAATCTTGAAAATCCTGAAATCCTGTCAAAATAGATTCGGCGAGTATGCGCAGGTTCATAGGAATTTCCGGCGGTTTGCGGCCGCGTGTCGCGCGTGTGTGATGCGCGAGGAGCCGCGACTCGGCATTACAAAAGTCGCAGACTTCGAGATGATCTCCGACCTCAGCCGTCCGCCGGGCCGAGAGTTTTTTGGCACGGAACGAGAGTAAAGTCGCTGCTGCCGGGCAGGCAGCCGTCTTCCTGAAGGCTATTTGTGTGGTTGAGCCTTTCATCCATTTCCCCTGATTCAATCACTTCAAAATGACCAATCACAGCCTCATTCCAGAGCTTTTTTCTAATTTTTACTAAAGATTTCTCACCACTCGCCAAGTGTAAAAACTTGTTGCCCAAGTTTTAAAATACTGTTACCATGCCTTCGTTCGTCAGCGGGCACCGAAACCCACTGACACATCTCCAGGAGCTCCAGTTCGGCTCAATCCTCTGCAAGTACCATCTCGGTAAATAAGTCCGCCAGAACAGTTTAGGCACCAGAACCAGGCTACATGCCCGCCATTCTCGATAGACAAAACTCCCAAACGCATAGGGCATACACGGACAATTCCTGTGAAATCGATTAGCGAAGATCCTGAAAAATCAGCGGGCCGTGCCACCGGCGACAAGCGCCCGCAGCCCAGAGACCGCCGTAACGACCGGCAGGGAAAGAATGCGAAGTGGGTCGAAAGCCTTCGATCGTCCGACGTCAATCGTCTGTGGACTGACCTGCACCGCATCGTCTCGCATCACCCGCTCGTTCGCGCGTCTCGCAGTGCCGGCCTCCTCGTCGAAGAAGGCGTCGGCGCGGCTTACACCGATCTGACCCAGGAACTCTTCGTCCAACTGCTCAGCAAAAACCGTTTCGAGCATTATCTCGACACGGCCATGACTGACTACGAAATTGAATGCGAGATCAGCCAGATCGAGTTGACGAACCTGCTCACGGCTGAGCTCCGCAAGCGACATCCCGAAAGCTACCGACTCGCGCGCCGGATTTCCACGTTAATCCAGTCGAGCCCGAATTTTCGACGTTTTGACACCAGCGGCCTCGATGACGAGCCACACCGCCGCCTCGCCGATCGCGTTTACGGCTTGAGCGAGTGGAAAGACGACAAGTCGCGCCGCGGATCACACGACGTCGAACAGCGCGTGCAGATAATCCCGGTCCGCCAGCGAGACACGCGGATGGTCGGCTGCACGGGCGATTCGCAGATTGTTATCAGCAATGCAGACCTCGAAGATTTGATTGTTTCCGTACTGGATGCGGTCGATTCGCCGGTTGACGTGCGCACCTTGCGAAGCCTGGTGATGTCGCGCCTGCCGGTGATGGACATTTATCTGGTCCCGCTCGACAGTGACGATAGCGACAACGAAAACAGCAACAGTTACGAGCCGGTCGACAGGCGTGAAAACCCTGAAGAAGGGCTGATGCGGCGCGAATCCGAAAGGGAAGCGGCGGGCTTTGTCGAGCAGTTTCTGGTGAGTTTGAACGAGGCCGTGCGCGGCAAAGTAAAGCAATACAACCGCATAATCGGCGTGCTCTGGTACTGCTATTTGAGTCCGGATCATGCTACGCAACTGGAAGTTGCGGCGGTATTAGGCGTTTCTGACTCACTGGTATCTGACTACCGAAGGCGCATCGAGCAGGAGCTCAGGGCGCTGTCGTTTACCGAGGTAGAAGAGGCCAAGCAGTTTGAGCTGGCGCTACGGGAACACGTCAAAACACTGATGTTTGACATGGAGGAGAAAGAGGTGGCTGTTTAGATCTTCCATGTTGGTTCGGTGGGGTTTCCGGGGCTGCCGCGCTCACTGCGCCGCAGCTTCTTTTTTGTTACTATCACTTGGTTTTAAATCACGGGAGTTCACGGGTGGAAGTACTTTTTTGGTTGAGTGTGGCGGCGGTCGGGTATGCCTACGTGGGCTATCCGCTTCTGCTGACGCTCTTTAGCAAGATCAAACCCAGGCCGGTGCGGAGCCAGGAGTGGACTCCTTCGGTCAGCGTCATCATTGCGGCCTACAACGAAGAGCGCGACCTCGCCGCGAAGTTGGAAAACACACTCGCCCTCGATTACCCCAAATCACAACTCGAAATCATCGTCACCTCGGATTGTTCGACGGATCGGACCGACGACATCGCACGCAGCTTTGCGCCGCGTGGAGTTCGCCTGCACCGGCAGGAAGAGCGGCACGGAAAGACTGCGGCCCAGAACGCCGCCGTGGCCCAGGCCCGCGGCGAGATCATCGTTTTCTCTGACGCGACGACGCATTATCGACCAGACGTGGTCCGTTTGATGGTGCCCGCGTTTGCGGACGAGAGCGTCGGATGTGCTACCGGTCGTGTGATCTACCAGGACGCGAAAGACTCGAGCGTTGGTACGGGAACACAGTCTTACTGGAACTACGAGTTCTTTCTCAAGAGGCATGAGAGCAACGTCTGTTCGCTGATCGGCGTTTGTGGTTGCATGTACGCGGTCAGGAAGTCGGCTTACGTGCCGTTGTACAACGATGCGTGCAGCGACTTCATCATCGCGACGACGATGGTGGAGCAGGGACTGCGCGCGGTTTACATTCCCGACGCGGTTTGTCTGGAAGAACCGAATCGCCAGGCGAAGAAAGAGCTCGCGGCGCGCGTGCGTATCATCTCGCAAACGTTTTCGGACCTGTGGCGGAATCGCGCGATGCTGAACCCGTTTCGCAGCGGGTTTTATGCGATCCAGCTCTGGTCACACAAAGTGATGCGTTACCTCGTGCCCGTGTTTTTGATCGCGATCTTCGTGACGAATGCGTTCATTGGGTCGCAACATGTTTTCTATGCCGCGTTATTTGTGGGCCAACTGGCGTTCTATCTCGCGGCGCTTGTGTCCGCGGTGCTGGAGCGGTTCGGCGTGACGATTCGTTTGCTGGCGTTGCCGCAGTATTTCGTGATCACAAACCTGGCGTCGCTGATCGCGTTTGTGAAGTTTTTGAGTGGTGAGACGTATACAAAGTGGACCCCCGATCGCGAACCAGCAAGTGCTCCAGAGGAGCACAATGTTTATAGCTAGCGCTGAAGGTTGATGTTCGCGCTCCGTAGGAGCGCGATGTTGATGTCGCTCCTCCGGAGCGAGAGGGTAAGAAGGACTAAAGCTATAAACATTTAGCTCCTACGGAGCAAAGAGAATTTTATGAAGAATGCTCTGTCGATAGATCTGGAAGATTGGTTTTGTGTTCACAACCTCGCGGGTGCGATTAAGCGCGACGATTGGGACAAATGTGATCAGAGGGTGCGCAACAGCACGACGCGAATTCTGGATCTGCTGGACCAGCAGAAGGTGCGAGCGACGTTTTTCGTGCTCGGATGGGTTGCGGATCGCGCGCCGGATCTGATCCGGGAGGTTGAAAACCGCGGCCACGAGATCGGCGTACACGGTTACAACCACCTGTTGCTCACCGAGATCACGCCCGAGGAGTTCGACGCCGACCTCGGAAGGGCACTCGAAGCCATCGAAAAAGCCGGAGTGAAAACCCGGCCCATCGGTTTCCGCGCGCCGTCGTTTTCGATGGTGAACTCCACGAAACAGTGGGCCTTGCCGATACTGGAAAAACACGGTCTGCGTTACGATTCGTCAGTCTTCCCGGTCGGTTTTCACCCTGATTACGGCATTGCCGACGCGCCCCTGACTCCCTACAAGATCACCGACAAGCTCTACGAGTTTCCAATGAGCGTGCTCGAGATGTACGGCCGGCGTTTTCCGTTTTGCGGCGGTGGTTATTTCCGCCTGTTTCCCTACGCCTACACGCGTTATTGCATGCGAAAAGTGAACGCACAGGGCCGCGCAGTAGTCTTTTACCTCCACCCCTGGGAAGTCGATCCCGAACAGCCGCGGATAAAAAATTTGTCCGCTTCGCAGAAGTTTCGCCATTATCGCAATTTAGATCAGACGGAAAGACGTTTACGACGTCTGGTCAATGATTTTGAATTTACCACGGTGAGAGAGGTGCTTCAGATTTGAACAACGAGATACAGACCCAGCGCGCATTCTGGAACAACGAAGCCGACGCTTTTTCAAGAATCTATAGCCATCGCAAGTCGCGCTTCGCGAACACGCTGGACCAGATCTTTCGGAAAGACATGTATGAGCGGTATCAGTTTACGATCGCTCATTGCGAACCCATCAGGAACCGGACGTTTCTGGACGTCGGCTGTGGCAACGGGCTCTACTCGCTCGAGCTTGCGCGCAAAGGCGCAAAGCAGGTCGTGGGAATCGACATCGCCGAAGTAATGATCGGTTTGTGTAAGCAGGCGAGTGAGAAGGAAAACCTTTCGGATCGGACCACGTTTATTCAGACCGATCTGCTGGACTACAACCCTGAGTCGAAATTCGACGTGAGCTTTGGCATCGGACTCTTCGACTACATCAGCGACCCGCTGCCGGTGCTGACGCGCATGAGAGAAGTCAGCTCTGACAAAGCGATCATGGCGTTTCCGCGACTGTGGACGTGGCGCGCGCCGGTGCGCAAAGTCAGGCTCGCGCGCAAAGGCTGCCCCGTTTACTTCTACAGCAAGGCGAAGATTGAAAAACTTTTGAGCGACGCGGGATTCAGCCGCCAGGAGATCGTCAAGGTTGGGAAGCTCTACTGCGTAGTGGCCCACGTTTGAAATTTAGCCACAGATTGAGCGGATTAGGCAGATTGATCAATCTGTCTACCCGCGCAATCTGTGGCTAACAGGATCAAGTTTTTGAATGCATCCGACAAAATCGGTCTATCTCTAACGGCCCGCGCCCTTTGGCTACTGGTAGCCAAGATTCTCGCGTTTGGTTTTAGCATTGCCCTCCCACTGCTACTTGTCCG
>DASTQB010000110.1:0-7989 GCA_035761985.1 Pyrinomonadaceae bacterium | reverse complement strand
GAGGCGAGTTTCCGATCGTCGCCGGGTGTGAACCCAAATACTTCGGCTGGCGCGGGGATCTTCGTCTGGGCCGTTGCGAGAGAAAATAAACAGAGCAGAAAAAGCAGTGACGCAACAACTCGAATTTGCATTGGGGCAGTGTATCACGCGAAATCGATTGTAGGGGCGGCCCTCCGTGGCCGCCCCAGTGCGGAATTCATTACTGGAAGGAGCTCAGCGTCCGAATCCCATATCGGAAGGAGTTCAGCGCTGGGGTGGCCACGGAGGGCCACCCCTACAAATGGAGCTTCAAGAATGAAACAACTCTGCTTCTTTCTGGGTTTCGTTTTACTGACGGGCACCACGGCTGCACAGTCGACTGACAAAAACAAACAGCCCGCACGCACAAAGACAGCCGCGGCGAAGTCTGCCGCAGCGGAACTCGACGCGGAGACTAAAGAACGCCATGCACGTGCGCGTTCGTTGTTGATGGCGCTATCTACCGACGCTCGCACGTTCAACGATCCGATGTTGCGGGCGAGATCGCTCGCACGAATCGCGGATGCGCTGTGGCAAGTTGATAACGAGCAGGGGCGAATGTTGTTTTACAAAGCGTGGGAAGCGGCTGAAAGCGCGGATATCGAGAGTGATCGGAAACTCCAGGAAGAGATTCGCGAGAAGAAGGCCCGCGGAGGTAGTTACACATACAACGCACCGCCGAACGTGCGACGCGAGGTGTTGCGACTCGCCGCGCGACACGATCGCGCGTTGAGTGAAGAGTTCATGGAAAAGATGAAGGCGCAGAAACTGGAAGCGGAGAAGTCGCAGGGGCCTTATGATTTGTCGGGCGCATTGAGCCAGCGTTTGTCGCTCGCTAACGAAATGCTCCGCTCAGACGAGATTGAGCGCGCGATTCAGATCGCGGAACCGGCGCTCGCAGTCGTAAGCACGCAAACCATCAACTTTTTAATCAACCTGCGCGAGAAAGATCCTGCTGCCGCCGATAGTCGCTATGCTGCGATGCTCGGGAGTTCAGCAAACAATCCGCAAGCTGACGCGAATACAGTTTCGATGCTCGCGTCGTACATCTTCACGCCGGGCGTGTTCGTCATCTTTACCGGCAATGGAACGTCAACGTCACAGATGCGAGCGGAGACAACGCCCGCCGCGGTAACGCCGCAGCTTCGTAATGCATTCTTCCAGGCAGCATCGGCGATCCTGCTGCGGCCTTTGCCGCCACCGGGACAGGACGCTGGTCCAGCGGGAATTGACGGAAAGTTTCTCGTTATAAAACGAGTGCTGCCGTTCTTCGAACAGTATGCGCCCGCGGAGATGGTTGAATCGCTTCGCGGACATTTGAATGCGTTGAATGCGGTGGTGTCAGAGGGCGCACGCAAACGTGACGAAGAATTGATCAACAGGGGGACCAGGGCTGACAAGCCTGCCGCCGATCGAGAGCAGGCGCTGCTCGATCGTATCGAGCGCGCGAAGACTTCCGCCGAACGCGACTCACTTTACATACAGTTGGCCCAGATGATGGCGAGTAGAGGTGAGATGAAAGCGCGGGACTATGCGAGCAAGGTTGAAGACCCTGAGACGCGCAAGCAGTTTCAGGCTTACCTCGACGCGTCGCTCGCACTCGTTTCTGTTCAAAAGAAACTGACCGATCAGGCGCTGGAGTTGGCCCAGAAAGGCGAGTTGACGCATATACTGCGAGTTTGGGTGCTCACCGAGTCCGCGAAGCTCATTGTGAAGACTGACAAAGACAAGGCGGTTGAGATCGTGGATGAAGCCGCGACAACGGCGCGCCGCATCGACGTGTCTGATCCTGCGCTGCCGCGAGCATTGATTGCGGTGGCAAACGCGCTGAAAGTCGTCGATCCGGGACGTGTTTGGGATGCGGCGTTTGATGCGGTGAAAGCAGCGAATTCGGCCGAAGGGTTCAGTGGCGAGGACGGCGAGATAGTGCTGCAGTTTAAGGCGAAGAGCCAGTCGTCGATCCACACGAACAATGTTTCGGAGTTTGATCTGGAGGGGATCTTTAAGGAGCTGGCGAACCTGGATTACGAGCGTGCGGTGGAGCTGGCGCGGGGTTTCCAATTGGAGGGACCGCGGGCGGTGGCGACGATCGCGATCGCACGCGCGGTGCTCGAGCCTAAAAAGGCTGCGAAGCAGGCACAATAGGTCCTATAGGACTTATAGGTCCTATACGTCCTATTTTTACCTCAAGAATAGATGTTCATGCGGCGTGTGAGAAGCGCGAGGGGATCGTCGACGTTCAGCGCTTCACGCACGTAGAAAGGTTCGCCCGCGGTCACGCCGATCAGAGATCCGAAATAGCCCATCCGCACTTCAATCTCCCGCAAAAAACCACGATCGCTGATCCTCGTTGCAGGCTCTTTCGACTGCTCGTTGTAAAACTGCGATGCGTAAGCTCTGACCGCGCTCATCTTCTCATCAACGAAATCTGAGACATCGACTACAAACGACGGAACGATACGCCGTGAAAACAGCGAGTGCATGATCGCGGGCATCGGCACGGGCGCAAGCCCCGACTCCTCGTCGTAACGACCCATCGTGGCGAGCCGTGCCGCTTGTCTCACGATGATCGACGTGTGTGCATGATCCGGGTGCGGATCGTCCTCGTGCGTCGTTATCAACACCTTCGGTTTGTACGTTCTTAGCAGCCGCACAAACGCGGTGCGAGCAGTTTCACTCGGCCACACGTGCCCATCCGGTTGATCGAGATTCACGCGCACGTCGAGTTTCATGATGCGCGCGGCGTCTTGTGCTTCTTTCGCGCGGATCTCGGGCGTGCCGCGCGTTCCCATCTCACCACGCGTCAGATCGCAAACGCCTGTGCGGTAACCAAGCGACTTCAGTTTGAGAAGTGTTCCCGCAACCGACAACTCAGCGTCGTCAGGATGCGAGAAAACCGCGAGCACGTCGAGTTGGAGCCCCGTCTGACTCATTGGCGAAGTTTAGCTTAAAATGTCCGCATGAAGTTAACAATCCTGGGGTCGGGCACGTCTGTACCACATCTTGCACGCGCAACACCGTCACATTTTCTCGAAACAAACAGCGGCACGCTGCTGCTCGACGCAGGCGCCGATGCAGCTCATCGCATGGCGGAGGAAGGTCTCGATTGGCCCAACCTCGACGCGATCTGGATCAGCCATTTCCACCTGGATCACATGGGCGGATTGACACCTTTTCTCTTCGGCACAAAGTGGGCACCACAAACGCAAAGCAGAAGCAAGCCGCTACGAATTTTTGGACCGCATGGATTGCGCAGACTTGTCGAAACAGTGAGTGACTCAAATAACTACGAGTTGCTCAAACAACCCTTCGAGATCGAGATCGTCGAAGTGAAACCCAACGACAACTTCACACCGCTTCCGGGCATCGCGGCAACGGCGATGAAAACGCCTCACACAGACGAAAGCCTGGCACTTCGTTTGAAAGATCAGGACTCGAAACTATTTGTCTATACTTCCGACACCGGTTTCTCAGAAGATTTCGGACCATTCGCAAACCGCGCGAACCTGTTGCTGATGGAATGCTCTTTCAGGAGAAACAAACCTGTTGCGAAACACCTCGAGCTCGACGACGCAATGCGGTTGGCCCATCAGTGCGCGCCTGAGAAATTGGTGTTGACTCATCTTTATCCGGAATGGGATGGTATCGATGTTGCCGCTGAAGCCCGAGCACTTTGGTCCGGCGAAACGATTGAAGCAAAAGATGGACTGAGGGTGGAGATCTAGAAATGATCAAGGTAGTGCTGTTTTTACTCTTCCTCGTTTGCCCAGCCGCCGACGTGTCGTCGTTGCTGGAATCCGGCATTGCTACGACGCCGCGAAAGCAAACTACAGCAACGCAAGAGGTAAAGATCGTCTCGTACAACATTCGCTTTCGCAGCGGCGACGAACTCAAAAAGATGATCAGCCTGCTGCAGAACGATCCCGAGATCGGCGGCGCAGCAATACTCGGCCTGCAGGAAGTCGACCGGCGCAAGAAACGCAGCCGCCACTGTCACACGGTGAGAGTCATCGCCGAACATTTGGGAATGCACTACGCGTGGGCGGCGCCACCCGCGGCCGAAAAAGACGACGAGGAAGAAACGGGCGTCGCGATTCTCAGCGTGTATCCGTTGTCTGATGTGCGCCGTATAGTTTTACCTCACGAAGGTCCGAATGGCAGGCGCCGTGTGGCGATCGGCGCGACGGTGGAAATCGACGGCCGCAAGTGGCGCGTTTACTCAGCGCACGCGGAGACGCGTCTGGCGATGAAGAAGAAGCTGGAGCAGTTCAAAGCCATCATGGACGACCTCGCGCAACTTCCATCCGACACGCCGGCGGTCATCATGGGCGATCTGAACACGTGGGAATCGAGCGCTGACGACAAAACGCACAAACTGTTTTCGGACGCGGGCTGGAAGACGCCGTTTGGCGGCGAGGCCACATTCAAGAGAAAAGTGTTGTTTGTGCCTATCGAGATGAAGCTGGACTGGGTTTGGCTGCGAGGACTGGAAGCTGGTAGTTTTGGTATCGATCGAACGATCGAACTGTCGGATCATTGGCCCTTATGGACCACTGTGAAGACGCAAAACCGCTGAACAGATCTGCGTTGCTGCTAAACCAGGATGACGTGTCGTAATTGCGAAAGGGTCGTGGCGCGGACGCGCGCTCGCTGCCCCGCTTGCCAGACAAAGATGCCGCTGTGGTATGTGTTTGCGTTGATCGGCGGCGTCGTGGGTCTGTACGTGGCTTTTAAGATCGTCGAGGTGATTCTTTAAAAGCCACGCATGACGCAGAACGATTTAGCGGACGCTCACGACGATACTATTCACGCTCAGCGCATTGCCCGTCGCTCGCTGTAAATCCGCGATCGATTTGTTCAGATCCGTTTGCGCTCTCAGCTCCAGCGCGCGTGCTTCAGTCAACGCCGTCTGGCGCTCCAGCACGAGAAACACCGTCGACTGTCCCGCATCCAGTTTTCGCTGCTCGCTCGCAAACTGCTGCTCATTCGCTTCACGCGTCGCAACCGCCGCGCGCAAACGCGCCTCAGCGCTTCGCATCCCTTGCAGCGCGTTACGCACCTCGACCTGAATCGTCTGCTCCAACTGCTCGCGTTGCGTTCCGATCCGTTCGCCTTCAACAAGCGAACGTCCCAACTGCGCTTCCGCCGTGCGATTGCGCAGAGGCAAGCTGACCTGCACACCGAGACGGAACGTGCCGTAACGATTCGCGGCGAGGTTGGATAACGACTGCCCGATACCACCCACCAAATCCGGAGAGAACGTTTGCGGCGGCACGACCGGCAAAGGATCCAGCCCGGCAATGGTCGAAAGCTCATCGACGCGCTGGCGCACCTGCAAATTCGAAGCAGTAAACGGATTCACACCAGCGGTGCTGATCGAACCCGCAAGACCGTTGACGCCGTAAGTTCCCACGAGATCGATGGCCGGCTTTGTTTGATCTTTGAAGTAGTGCTGATCGATCTGATTGATCTCGCGCAACACATTCGACTGCTGCAACTCGGGACGGTTCTCCATCGCGGTCTTCAACGCATCCGGCAGCGACACGTTCGGTATAGCGAGATCGACGGAATCGGTCGGCACGAGCGACTCGGTCCAGATCTCTGCTTTCTGGTTTTCAGCAATCAGGTTTTTGAGACTGTTCTCGGAACGCGAGACTTCTTCGAGCGCGCTGAAAACGTTCTGTTCGTAAGTCGAGATCTGCGCCTCTGCTGCGACGACGTCGATCGGCGCGAGTTGTCCCTGCTCGACGAGGCGTCTGTTGTGTTCGAGCTGAGTGCGTGCGACACCGACCGCGTCGCGTTGCACTTGCAGACTACGCAACGCAAACACGAGGTCCCAGTAAGCACGCTGCACGTTTGTGATCGTGTCGATCGCGCGCTGGCGAAACTGTGCGTCCGTCAACGACAGGTTTTTGCGTGCGATCTGGATCTGCCGCCGGTTGTTGTCGATCCGCAGGCCGCGCCACAGAGGCTGCGTGTAGTTGAACGTCAGCGACGTCGGGTACTGCGGGTTGAGCGCGATGAACTGGTTGTTCGTCGTGAGGCGATCCGAGAAGAACTCCACGCGATAATTACCGCCGAGCACAGGCGACTGTCCTTCGAGACGCGCCGAGCCGGTGTAGTGGCTTTCAACTGTCGAACCACCCTGACCGCCGCTCAAGAAGCTCGAGATTGGATTTTCCGCACGCTCGTAGAAGGCCGTCGTAGTGATGCGCGGATCGTAGACGCCCTGCGCGCCGAGAAGATCAAACTCGGCGATGCGAACGTTTTCGCGTGCGACCTCGATGTCTTTGTTGTTTTCGAGGGCGAGTGCGAGAGCCTCGCGCAACGACAGTGGCCGCTGGCGATTCATGTCCACGCCCACGCGCGAGAGTTCCGGCAACGGCTTCTGCGGCGCGCGAAACTCGGGCGCGATCTTTGGCACCGGTATCTGCTGAATCCTCGACGGCGAGGGCGACGGCGCCGCCGCAGGCTCCTGCGCCAACGCGCCCACGCTCGCAACCAGCATCAAAATCGCCAAAATGAAAACCCTGATGTGCATTTCCTAATCCCCGTTATAGGTCCTATATGTCCTATAGGACCTATAGGTCCTATTTGCTTTCCGTTTTATTGCTTCGAAATCAGCGACGTCGCCGCGCTTGCAGCCCGGCGCCGCACACGCCCAAACGCCCCACTCGCCCCCGTCCGTATCCGCCCCCACACACGACTCTTCGCCATGTCGTCAAACAGCGAATAAAACACCGGCACCGCCAGCAACGTCAGCAGCAAACACAACGTCTGCCCGCCCACCACCAGCACACCGATCGATCGGCTCGTGCCCGATCCCGGACCACTCGAGATCGTGAGGGGCAGCATGCCCGCCACGAGCGCGATCGTCGTCATCAGAATCGGTCGCAGACGATCTCGGTTCGCGCGAACGATCGCCTCCAGCCGTTCCATGCCACGCTCGCGCAACTGGTTCGTGTGATCGATCTGCAAGATCGCGTTCTTCTTCACCACACCAAACAGCAGCAACAACCCGAGACCCGAGAAGATGTTCACCGTCTGGCCGGTCATCAACAACGACAGGATTCCAAACGGAATCGCGAGCGGCAGCGTCAACAAAATCGTCACCGGGTGGATGAACGATTCAAACTGCGCCGCCAGCACCATGTACATGAATACAAACGACAGCAGGAACGCGAGACCAAAGTAATAACCGGCGCGTCCAAGCTCTTTCGAACGTCCGGCCAGTCCCGTGGAATACGCAGGATCGATCTTCAGCTCCTGAACAAACTGGTCCAACTGCTCAATCACAGCCGCCTGCGAACCGCCGGGCCTCACGTTGCCCAGCAACATCACCTGGCGCTGGCGATTCAAACGATCGATCGCCGATGGTCCCGTGCCTTCTTCGATTCGCACGAGGTTGTCGAGACTAACCCAGCCAACCTTCGTCGACGACACGATCATTCGCTGCAAACCTTCGACACTCGTTCGAAACTCTCCAACCGAACGAACACGCACGTCGTACTGGTCAGTGCCCGCGTTGAAAGTCGAAACCTTCTGACCCGCCACAAGCGAGTTCAACGCCTGCGCGATGTCTCCGACTCTCACACCGAGATCCGCTGCACGCGCACGATCGATCACGACTCTCAATTCCGGCTTACCACTGATGAGCGTCGAATCCGCATCGACCACGTCCGGAATCGTCTTCATCTTCTCCAGCAACGCGTCGGAATACTCGGTCAACTTCTTCAGGTCCGGACCACCGATCACGTACTGAATATCCGCGTTGCGGAAACCACCGCCCGAGATCGCCGCGACCTGCTGCACGCTCGTGCGTAACTGTCCCGGATACTGTTGTTGATACTTCGCGAGGATCTCGTTGCGCGCGCGAACCATCAGTTGTTCCTGCGTGACGTCGCGCTCTTCGATCGGCGTCAGCTTCACGTAGATGGTCGCGACGTTGACCTGCTCCTGTTGACCGCCGCC
>DASTQB010000109.1:0-2963 GCA_035761985.1 Pyrinomonadaceae bacterium | reverse complement strand
CTGGGCGTCACGGTGAAGAACGTGGGTGGTGCGACAGCGAGCAACGTCAAGCTGACAACAGCAACGCTGGTAGCGCCGACAACAAACGGCACACCGTTGCCGCAAACTCTCGGCAACCTTGCACCGGGGCAATCGGTCACGACAGTCATCAGCTTCTCGGGCACAAATAATCCGCCCAAACAGAAGCGAACGTTGACGGTGGGTGGCACCTACAACAACGCCGCACCCTTCAGCGGCACATGGAAAGTGACTTTGCCTTAATAACTGCAGGGGTGGCCCTCCGTGGCCACCCCAAACGTCGGAATCAGGAATTGAAAGGAAAATCTCATGCTTAAGCGACTAGGAACATTCATCTACGGTGTCATAGCCTACTTAATCTTTTTCGCCACATTTCTTTATGCAGTCGGTTTCATCGGCAACATCTTCGTCCCGAAGTCGATCGATTCGGGACGCACTGGTCCACTCAGTGAAGCGCTCCTGATCGACGCTGCTTTACTCGCGATCTTTGCAGTTCAGCACAGCGTGATGGCGCGGCCGTGGTTCAAACGCGCATGGACGCGCATTGTCCCGAAAGCAGCCGAGCGCAGTACGTACGTTTTGCTTTCGTCTGCGGCGCTCATTCTCTTGTTCTGGCAGTGGCGTCCGATTGGCGGCGTCGTTTGGAACATCGATCAACCGGCGATTCGCACGGCCCTCTACGCGATCTGTGCGGCCGGCTGGCTGCTGGTGTTGGCGAGCACGTTCCTCATCAACCACTTCGATCTTTTCGGGTTGAGACAGGTGTATCTCTATCTCATCGGCCGGGAGTACACGGAAATGAAATTCCGAACTCCGATGCTCTACCGGCACGTCCGTCATCCACTTTATCTCGGTTGGCTGCTGGCGTTCTGGTCCACACCGGTGATGACAGTGGCCCATCTTTTCTTCGCCGTCATGACCACGGCGTACATCCTGCTGGCGATAAAGTTTGAAGAGAAAGACCTGGTGAACGCTTATGGCGACGAGTACCGCCGCTATCAGGAGAGTGTTCCCATGATTTTGCCGTTACGAATTAACAGTTAGCGGCGCCACGGGAGAGCACAAAGACGCGAGGTACGCATGACTCGTGTCTTTGTGCCTCAGTGGTTAATAAATTTTCTTGCAGCACGGTAATACGCTGCTGAGTTCAGCAACTTCTTTTCTTGGGTATTCATAAATGTTCGAAGGAGACCATCATGTACCAGAGCAGAATCAAACGGGGTTTTCAATTTCTTGTTCTCATGGCGTTAGTAACTTTCGCGGTTCAGCCGGCGTTCGCTTCGAACGGGCCGGAGCTGCCGGAGCAGTGTTCGCTTATCGCAGTGGAGGAAGGTCATAAGCTGGTTTTCCACGTATATGCGAAGGGCGTGCAGATCTATAAGTGGAACGGTGTGACGTGGAATTTCGACGCGCCGAGGGCAGCGTTGTTTGCTGAAGAGAACTTTTTCGGCGAGGTCGGGACTCACTATCGTGGTCCAAACTGGGAAAGCAAGAGCGGCAGCAGAGTGAAGGCCGCGGCTGTGCCGGGCAAGGCTTGTACTCCTGATCCAACTGCGATTGCGTGGTTGCAGCTTAAGGCGAATGAACACAGCGGCGCAGGCATCTTCAAAGACGTCAGCTTTATTCTGCGCACGAACACCACGGGCGGCCTGCGACCCACGGAACCGGGCACGAAAATCGACGAACTCAGGGAAGTGGAGTACACGGCTGAGTACTACTTCTACAAAGCCGAGAACCCGAGCGGCAACTAATCCTAATCCTTTCCGGGAAACGGCAACTCAGCCGTTTCCCTTCCCTCCTCCATCCAATCCGCGTAATCTGTGTCCTGCTAAAACCGCAACCGCGGATGACACGGATTTAAATGGATTCTCTTTTTTCACATTCGAAGCCGGTAGTTGGTGTGATACACGTTGGAGCGTTGCCGGGAACGCCGCGGAGTTCGCTGACTGTTGCTGAGCTGATTCGGTCGGCGCGGGAAGAGGCGAAGATTTATCGCGAGTGCGGCGTCGACGGAATCATTATTGAAAACATGCACGACGTGCCGTACCTGCGTGGTGAAGTTGGGCCAGAGATCGTCGCTGCGATGACGGCGATTGGTTGTGAGGTGAAGAACGAATGTGCGCTACCAGTCGGCGTTCAGATTCTTGCCGGTGCAAACATCGCTGCGATGGCGGTGGCTCATGCGGCCGGGCTGGATTTCATACGCGCAGAAGGTTACGCCTACGCGCATATTGCAGACGAAGGACTGATTCAGGCCTCGGCTGCGGAGCTGCTTCGGTATCGACGAGCGATAGGCGCTGAGCGCGTACAGGTCTGGACTGACGTGAAGAAGAAGCATGCAGCTCACGCGATAACAGCAGACGTCAGCCTTGGCGAGACTGCCGAAACGGTTCAATTCATGGGCGCGGATTGTGTGATCGTTACGGGAAGCGTCACGGGCCAACCGCCCAGGATCGGAGACGTGCAGGAAGCGAAGAGTCACTGCACACTGCCGGTGTTTCTCGGCTCGGGAGTAAGTGAAAACAACATCGGCGATTTCTACGACGCCGCTGACGGCTTCATCATCGGCTCCGCATTCAAAATGGACGACCTCTGGTTCAACACTATCGACCCTGCGCGCGTGAGCCGATTCATGGGCCATGTAAGATCCGCGTAATCTGTGTCCAGCTAAAACATTGAACGCGGATACGCGGATGGCTGGTCGCAGTTAAGGCTCTGCACGCCCTTCCTGATTCTGTTATAGTTGGCGTCGAAGTTGGCCCAGCAAGCCTGTCCTCCTATGAATCGAGCGCAACGTCTATCGTTACTCCTGGCGATAATTGTTCTTGTTTTGGGTGCCGCGCCAAAACAGTTGGACCTCAACGCATCCGCAACGGCCTCAGTCCCCGGAGACCTCGATCCAACATTCGGTACAGCAGGAAAAACCCAGGTTCTTTTCTATGGTA
>DASTQB010000108.1:0-20966 GCA_035761985.1 Pyrinomonadaceae bacterium | reverse complement strand
GGGGATTTGCGCAGCAGATTCTGGTGACTGTGGGCGTGACAACGCTCGTTTGGTTAGTGGCAACGTTTGCGACTGCGCCGGAGCCGATGGAGAAGTTGATGAGCTTCTATCGCGCCGTTCATCCTGCCGGAACGTGGTGGCGGCCGGTGGCACATGAAGCAGGTATGTCTGAACGCCGTGGCGAGATTGTGCCCAACATCCTCAACTGGCTCCTGGGCATTGCGCTCGTCTATTCCACGCTGTTTGGTATCGGCGAGATAATCTTTGGTAACTGGACCAGGGCTATTCCATTTATTGTGATCGCCGTTAGTGCTGGTGTGATAATGATGTGGAACCTGAATCGAACCGGATGGGCCGGCCTGGCTGAAAGTGATCCGCGTACCGGTGACGTCATTGCAGAAGGAGCCGATTAGTAGCCGGCGACACTGATGACGGATCCTGTTGGACCACGGCTTGTTTTTGCTGTTGACCTCGGAGGCACTCACCTCCGCATGGCGCTTGTGGATGATGAGGGAACCATTCACAAGCAAGTCAAACGCGCGACTCCGCAGGGCAAGCCTGCTGAAGTTCTCGTTGAGGCTCTGGTTTCCACTGCGCAACAGTGGAGCGAGGAGCACGTGCCACCTGTTGCTGCTTCGATACTCGTGCCAGGTGCCGTCGACAGCACGCAGTCGGTCGTGCTCGGTGCGCCAAACCTCCCGTCGTTAATCAACTTCGATCTGAAAGCAGAGTTACAGCGACGACTCGGCTGGCCCATCGTTCTCGAGAACGATGCGAATGGGGCAGCGATGGGAGAGATGTGGCGTGGGGCGGCGCGTGGTTGTCAGGACGTCGTGAGTGTGACGCTTGGAACGGGTGTTGGCGGTGGTGTGATTCTCAATGGTGAGTTGTGGCGCGGTGCGCATGGATCTGCGGGTGAGATCGGACATACGACTGTCGATCCGTTCAGTGGGTTGAAGTGCAAGTGTGGCAACACGGGTTGTCTGGAGTTGTTTGCGTCGGCGACAGCGATTGTGAGGATGGCGCGCGAGGCTGGGCTCGAGGGCTTGAGTGCTGTTGAGGTTTATGAGGCGGGGCTTAAGGGCGATGAGCGTGCGGTTGCGGTGTTTAATCGTTTCGGGATGTATTTGGGCATTGGTCTTGCGAATCTGATGAGCCTGATTGATCCGCAGATCATTGTGATCACGGGTGGTGCTGTGAATGGCTGGGACTTGTTTGCGTCGGAGATGTACCGGCAGGTTGAGGAGCGGGCGTTTCGTGCGACGGCGCAGCAGGTGAAGATCGCGCGGGCGGAGTGCGGGGATGATGCGGGGCTGCTGGGTGCCGCTCGCTTAGCGTTTGCTGGACAGGATTAACACGATTTTCAGGATTAACAAGATATATTTAGACGGAGTTCAAAGATGACCAAGGGTTGATTTTGTTAATCTTGAAAATTCTGTTAATCCTGTCATATGGCTTATTTAGTAATTCATGGACACTTTTACCAGCCGCCGCGTGAGAATCCATGGACGGGCGAAGTAGAGCCTGAGCCCGGTGCCGCGCCCTATCACGACTGGAACGAACGCATTCACGCTGAGTGTTATGCGCCGAATGTTGGCAACTATCGAAGCATCAGCTTTAACTTCGGCCCGACGTTGTTTTCGTGGCTCGCAAGTCATCATCCTGACACTTATCAAAAAATCTTAGACGCGGATAAAGACAGCCTTGCGCGGCGTGGGGGTCATGGGAACGCGATTGCGCAGGCTTACGGGCACGCGATACTCCCGCTTTGCAACGAACGGGACCGAGTGACGCAGGTCGTCTGGGGGCTTGCTGATTTTCGATTTCGTTTTGGTCGAGACGCGGAGTCGATCTGGTTGCCGGAGACTGCGGCGAACGATGATGTTCTTGCGTTGCTCATCGAACAAGGCTTGCGTTACGTCATCCTCGCTCCCAACCAGGCGAAAGGCGAGGTCGACACCTCGAAGCCTTACGTCTTCCGGCATCCGGATGGATCCAATCGTTCGCTGGCCGTGTTCTTCTACAATGGACCACTCGCGCGTGCGATTGCTTTCGAGAAGGCGCTCACGTCGAGCCAGGCACTGGTTGAACAGTTCGTTCGAGCCGTAGGCTCAGGCAATCTGGTAAACGTGGCGACTGATGGCGAGACGTACGGGCATCATTTCAAGTTTGGCGATCTGTGTTTGGCCCATGCGCTCGACGTCGAAGCACCGAAAGCAGGTTTTCAGATCACGAACTACGGTGAATATCTCGATCGCCATCCGGCCGAGATCGAGGTTGAGATAGACAATGGACCAGAAGGCGAAGGGACTTCATGGAGCTGCGCGCATGGCGTCGGCCGATGGACACGCGACTGTGGTTGTCACACAGGTGGCGAACCTGGGTGCAACCAGTCGTGGCGAACGCCGTTGCGCGAAGCGTTGAATGTTCTTCGTGACGATACGGCAGTTAAGTTTGAAAACGCGGGCAGCGAGGTCTTACGCGATCCGTGGGCTGCGCGGAACGATTACATCAACGTGATACTGGACCATCGCGCGCTCGACACGTTCTTGAATCGTCACGCACTCAGGCCGGATGAATCTCGCATCGTGCAGTTGCTCGAAATGCAAAGAAGCGCCCTCTTGATGTTTGCGAGTTGTGGCTGGTTCTTCTCCGACGTTGCCGGAATCGAGACGATTCAAGTGATGCGATATGCCGCCCGCGTGATGGATCTTCAACAGCAGCTCGGCTTCGAACCTCCCGAGAAGAAATTCCTCGAAATCCTGGCCGAGGCGAAGAGCAACGATCCGAAAAAAGGTAACGGCGCGGAACTCTTTGTCCTACAAAAAAATGCTCGGTGAAATCGATCTGCATCTCTTCGGCGAAGGCCGTCATGAAGAGATCTATAAAAAGCTCGGCGCGCACGTGACGAAAGTCGGCCTTACGAAAGGCGTTGCGTTTGCCGTCTGGGCGCCACAGGCCGCGGGCGTCAGCGTCGTCGGCGACTTCAACTCGTGGGACGGCAGTGCGCACCCGATGCAACGGTTGGAAAACTCCGGCGTCTGGGAACTCTTCATCCCAAAGCTCCGCGAAGGCGATCTTTACAAGTTTCAGATCCGCTCCGCCGACGGCACGAAGATTTTCAAAGCCGATCCTTACGCGCAGCACACCGAAACCCCGCCTGACACGTCCTCGATCGTCTATTCCTCGAAGTACAAGTTTCGCGATGCAAAGTGGATGAAGAAACGCGCCGGCCGCGAACACTTCCGGCAACCGCTCTCGATTTACGAAGTGCACTTCGGTTCCTGGCGACGCAACCCTGAAGAAGACAATCGCCCGCTCACGTATCGTGAAATGGCCGAGCCGCTGGCGAATTACGTCGAGCAGATGGGCTTCACTCACGTCGAGTTCCTGCCACTCAAGGAACATCCGTATGGACCATCGTGGGGTTACCAGGTCACTTACTATTACGCGCCTTCCGCCCGTTACGGCGAACCCGACGACCTGCGCTACCTTATCGACTACCTGCACCAGCGCGGCATCGGCGTGATCATGGATTGGGTACCGGCCCACTTTCCGAAAGACGCCTGGGCACTCGGGCGCTTTGACGGCTCGGCGTTGTACGAGCACCTCGATCCGCGCAAAGGCGAGCATCCGGATTGGGGCACGTACATCTTCAACTACGGCCGCAACGAAGTGCGGAACTTCCTCGTCGCAAACGCGCTCTACTGGTTCAAGGAGTTTCATATCGACGGGCTCCGTGTCGATGCCGTCGCGTCGATGCTTTATCTCGACTACAGCCGCAAGGAAGGGCAGTGGGTGCCGAACAAGTTTGGCGGGCGCGAGAACCTTGAAGCGATCGAGTTTATGAAGGAGTTGAACGAAACAACTCATCGCGCTTGTCCCGGCATAATGATGATCGCGGAAGAATCGACTGCATGGCCGTCGGTGAGCCGTCCGATTTACGACGGCGGTCTTGGCTTCGACTTCAAGTGGAACATGGGCTGGATGCACGACACGCTCAAGTATTTCCAGACTGATCCGCTCTTTCGTGCGGGCAATCACGACAAGCTCACGTTTGGCCTGGTGTATGCCTGGAGTGAAAACTTCATCCTGCCGTTTTCACATGATGAAGTGGTCCACATGAAGGGCTCGCTGCTGAACAAGATGCCGGGCACGACAGAACAGAAGTTTGCGACGTTGCGCGCGCTTTACGCTTACATGTGGGCGCATCCGGGGAAGAAGTTGTTGTTTATGGGAGGCGAGTTTGGGCAGTGGCGGGAGTGGACGGAGACTGAGAGTCTAGACTGGCATTTGCTTGAAGACTCGTTGCACGGCGGCGTTCAAAGACTGGTTCGCGATCTGAATCGCGTGTATGGACCAGAGAACGCGCTCTGGGAAGCAGACAGCGAGCCCGCGGGCTTCGAGTGGATCGACGTCAACAATGCGCCGGAGAACATCCTCGCGTTCGTTCGTCGCTCGCCACAAACGGATCGAGAGATCGTCTGCGTTTGTAATTTCTCAGCACTGCCGAAAAAAGCTTACAAACTTCGCTTACCGGATCAACGCGAATACAACCTCATCATCGACACCGATGCAGAGATCTACGGCGGCAGCGGCGCCGCCAACATCGAGAGACTGAGCGACGGCGAGATCGATCTCCCTCCTCTAACCACCCTCTGGCTCGCACCCAAAAATATTAAAAATAAAAAAATAAGAAGTACGAAGTCTGCCAAAACAGAATAGAATAGCGCCCGGCGAATCATATGTTCTTGCGGCTTTCTGCGGCCCAGTATGTATGAGAAGTTCAATGAACTAGACGGCACGCACCCGTGGCGCGACGTTAGTCCTGACGGTTACGTCGACTATCAGGCTCGTTATCGCCCGCACGGTCGTGTCCTCTTTTTCAACTTCCCACTGGCCAAAGAAATGGGCCTGATCCCGCCCGATCACGCTCCAAGCATTAATAAGGACCTTGAACAGGCAATCCTCAACACCTTCTCGCTTCAGATCATCAACGAGTACGACATCGAGCAGGGAAAGAAGTTTCCGCCCGAAACGATCAAGCCTCATCCGTTCATGGCCACGCGTTACCTGCAAACGCAGCATCGCAACCGCCAGGGCAAGACCTCAGGCGACGGGCGCAGCATCTGGAACGGATATTTGAAAAGTGAAAAATTAATTTTTGATATTTCCAGCCGTGGAACCGGTGCGACGATTTTGAGTCCGGCTGCGCAGGAAGTAGAGGGCTTGATCGCCACGGGAGACTACAGTCGCGGCTACTCATCGGGTCTTGCAGATCTCGACGAAATGCTTGGCAGTGCAGTGATGTCGGAGATCTTTTATCGACAGGGTATTCCGACCGAGCGTTGTCTCGCCGTGATCGGTTTTCCTGACACGACGGCCATCGGCGTGAGAAGCGCACCGAATCTGATCCGGCCGGCGCACATGTTTCGCTATCTCAAGCAGGGCCGTCACCAGGAGCTAAAAGCTTCAGTCGACTACTTCATCGATCGCGAAGTCGAAAATGGTTTCTGGGAGATTCCCTCAGAAGCCGAACGCTACTCGAAAGCGCTCGATTACTTCGCGCGTTCGTACGCAAAGTTCGCGGCACTGCTCGAAGAGGAATACATCTTCAACTGGCTTTCGTGGGACGGCGACAACATGCTCGCCAGTGGCGCTGTGCTTGATTACGGGTCAATCCGCCAGTTTGCAGCGAAGCATGACAAGTATCGCTACAAAGACGTCGATCGTTACTCGGCGTCGCTAGCGGAGCAACGCGGTTGGGCCAGAACGCTCGTACAGGTGTTTGCCCAGACGATGGCGTTCATCGAATCGGGCGTGAAAGAAAATCTGAACAGCTTCAGGAACGCAGAGTGCCTGCGTGTGTTTGACGACGAGTTTGCGAAGGAAAGAGAGCAGCGGATGCTCTGGCGCATCGGTTTCACTCCGGAACAGATCGAGCACCTGATGACCAACGCTCGTAAAGAGATTCGAGAGTTTGATAAGAGTTTGAGCTACTTCGAAGATCGAAAAGTCAGGAAGGGAATCGAAAAGCTTCCCGATGGCTTCACTCACAATCCCGTTTTCCTGATCCGCAATCTGCTTCGACTGCTGCCGGCGTACTACGTCGCGCAGAGCATCAGCCGCGTGGACGAGACCGGCGCGTACATGCCTGACGAGATCTTCTGCCGTATCATGGCCGCATCGTATGTTGGGAAAAGCGATTTGAAACTGACGCCCGCGAGCACATCGCACATCAGAGGATTTCAGGAGAGCTACCTGCGGCTGGTTGCGGCGCTTGGTGGCCCATTCGATCTCGTGTTGAAGACGTTGCAGGAGCGATCGGCGATCATCAATCACCGGCATCGCATCACCGGCGACGCGGTCACGTGGATCATCGAAGAAGTGATCGCGATGAAGGGTAAGATTCGGATCGACGGATTACAGGAAGCAATTGATGCGTTCATCGACTCGCAGGTGCTTATTCCCGGCAAGTGGCAACCGGTGCCACCGGAAAAACTCAACTCCAACACACTCAAGTCGCAGTTGCTGCAAAAGATCCAGCAGAACCTCGAAACGTACAAAGAATCGATATAATCCGTGTCATGACTAACTGGGCCTCAGTTCGCGCGCGTTTTCCTGTCTTCAACAACTCAACATATCTGAACACGGCGGCCGCAGGGCCACTCGCGGATTCGACCGCTCAAGCGGCTGCGCGTTATTACGAACTGATGATGAACGACGGCGACGTTCACTGGGACGACTGGCTCGCACAACGCGAACAGGTGCGAGCGAAAGTGGCAGCTCTTATAAACGCGGAACCCGACGAGATTGGATTAACAATCAACACATCTAGCGGCATGAACCTGATCGTCGATGCGCTCGAGAAACACGGGGAAGTGATTTCCTGCGATCTCGAATTTCCAGTCACGACAATCCCGTGGATGCATCGACGCATTCCTGTTCATCTGGTGAAGTCAGTCGATGGTGTTGTGCATCCCGACGATCTGCGCCGCGCGATGACTACGCGAACAGGCATCATCTCGATGAGCTACGTTCAGTATTCAAACGGGTTTCGATCTGATTTGTCGGAATTGTCGAGCATCAAAGGCGCGCACGCGCTCGTCGTGAATGCGAGCCAGGCGGCGGGCGTTTTCGATATTGATGTGAAACGCATGAAGATCGATGCGCTGTGCTCGACGGGCCACAAGTGGATGCTCTCAGGTTACGGCTCCGGCTTCGTCTACATCAGTAAAGAACTCCAGGCCGCATCGCGGCAGCGAATGATTGGCTGGCTCAGCGTGCAGGATCCGTACGGTGGTGCGAACAACGAAGTACACCTGCGGCATGATGTGTCGTCGCGTGCGGAACTCGGGTGTCCGAACTTTGCGGGTGTTTTTGCGTTAGGTGCGTCGATCGAGATGATGCAGTCGATCGGGATGGACCACATTCAGGCACGCGCACTCGAATTGAATCAAAGATTAACGGCGCGGTTGCAGGAGAGTGGCTGGAAAGTGTTGTCGCCGCTTGGAGAAGAGAAGTATCGATCGGCTGAGACACTCGTCGCCGCGGACAAGAAGATCGTGAATGATTTAGCGGAGAGGAAGATCTATGTAACCGAGAAGCCCGAAGGATTTCGGGTCTCTACCGATTTCTTTAATAACGAGGAAGATATCGAGAAGCTGATCGACGGCCTGACAGGATTAACAGGATTATCATGATTAACAGGATGAAATCTTGTTCATCTTGAAAATCCTGTAATCCTGTCAAACTTATTTGTGCTTACGTGCTTTCCTGGGCGTGAAGTTGTTCTTAGCCAGCGCGACAAACTTCTGCATGATCGGCGAATCGTAACCGTTACTCAACTGCGCGATCCCAAGCTCCCAGTTGATCTCCGCGCCTTCAATCCACCATCGCACCAGTCGCCCTTTCTCAACCTCTTCTTTCACTGACTGCAACGGGACGATCCCCACACCCATATCTTCTTCAACCATGCGCTTGATCGCCTGCTGCCTGCTGAGCTCCATCGCAACACGCAACGTCACGCCGGCCTGCGCAAAAAACTGGTCGATCAACCGCCGCGTGTTCCCGCCGCGCTCGCCAAGAATCAAACGTTCGCCCGCGAGGGTAAAGGCACTTATTGTGCGTTGCTTTGCGAGCTTATGCCGCGGAGACGCGATCGCGACGAGCTGGTCCTCGCTGAGTCGCTCAGTCTTAATCCCGCGCACATCAACCGGCAACGACACGAACGCAATGTCTACTTCGCCCGCCAGGATCTGATCCACGAGCACCTCGCTCGTCCCCGAGGTCACAGTAATGTCCGCGGCCGGATGCTGCTTGCGCAACTCCTTGAGTATCGCCGGCAACTGTTCAGTCAGCACCATCGCCGACGCACTACCGATCCGCAGTCGTCCACGTTCGGCGCCTGCAAGCTCAGCGATTTCATCAAGCGCGGCATCGTGCTCGCGCAGGATGTGTCGCGCGCGTCGCAAAAGTTGTTCACCTGCCTCTGTCAAAATAACGTGACGAGGGGCACGTACAAACACTTTGGCCCCGATCTCATTTTCCAACTGCCGGATCTGCATGCTGATCGCGGCCTGCGTCACGTGCACACGCAACGCACCGGCAGTGAATGTTCCTGATTCAGCGATGGCCACGAAGGCCCTTAATTGTCGAATTTCCACAGGAGGCTCCAGATATCAAGATGCATTATCGTAATAATAAAATCTTTTAGTTTCCATTATAAGTCCACGGACCCTAGAATAATCAATAATGTTAACTGGATTGTTTGCTAGTCGGAGCGACCCCCGTCTGTGAGCATTGAACGACGAAACGCAGATCCCTCTCCCGCTAGACGTTTGCACACCCAGAACTCGGTCGTCGGCGTCGATGGTGGCGGCACGAAAACCGAGGCCGTGATTATCGATGGCAATCAAAATGTGATTGGCGAGGGCCTGGCTGGTCCATCGAACCCTTTGCGAGTGGGAATTGCCGGCGCTGCTGCGGCGGTGCGCGAGGCGATCGATAGCGCGTGCGCTTCCGCCAAGCTGCGTCGTGGAGACCTGATCGCCGCTGAAATCGGACTGGCGGGTGCCCGGCGCAGGGAGTTGCGCGAACGCATGCGCGAGACGCTTACGCCGCTCGGCGTCGGCGAGATCGAAGTCGTTACTGATGCGGACATCGCTTTATATGGAGCGACTGACGGTGCGCCCGGGCTCGTCGTCATTGCCGGAACCGGATCGATCTGCTGTGGCATTAACGCGAGGCGCAAGCGTTTTTGCGCCGGAGGTTGGGGACCGATCGCGGGTGACGAAGGCGGTGGCGCATGGCTCGCACGCCGCGCGTTGCGTGCTGTGGCCCACGCATTCGACGGGCGTGGTCCAAAAACAGAGCTCACTGACCTGGCCTGCGCGTATTTTCACGTCACCAGTCCGGACGATCTTACAACCGCGATTTACGCGCCCACGATCACAAACGAACGTCTCGCCGGATTCGGCCGCGACGTAGTGAACGCCGCGAAACATAACGACGCAGTCGCTCTCCAGATCGTTGCGGATGGCGGCAGCGAGCTCGGTTACGCAGCGGCCGCAGTCATTCGTCATTTGCAGATGGAGCGCGAGCGATTTCAGATTGCGTACGTCGGCGGTGTGTTCCGTGCAGCAGGCCCTTTAATGCTCGACAATCTTCGTTAAGAGGTCAGGAAATGCGCGCCGCGCGCGTATTTCGAGCCGCCTCACTTCGCTCCGGCCGTAGCTGCCGCTAGAATGGCCCTTGAACGTATCAACCATATAGCGCTCGCAGTTTAAACCAGCGGCAGAAGATGAATACGGAAACCGCCCTTCCAATCACCGAACAAGAGAATCCGCGTTCACAGAATCTGAGTTCACTGCCGGCGGCAGAGATTGTCGCGTTGATGAACGAAGAAGACGCGCTTGTCGCGGGTGCGGTGAAACTCGTGCTGGGTGAAGTCGCCAGAGCGGTTGATGAAACAGCCGCGCGGCTCGAGCGAGGCGGCCGACTTTTTTACACGGGCACTGGAACTTCCGGGCGTTTAGGCGTGCTCGATGCCTCCGAGTGTCCGCCGACGTTTGGCGTTTCACCTGAACTGGTCCAGGGCGTGATTGCCGGTGGTTACGACGCGTGTCATCGTGCTGTTGAAGCTTCAGAAGACGACGCGGACGCGGGCGCCAACGACCTGAAGCAACGCGGATTCAATGCCGGCGACGTTCTGGTTGGAATCGCTGCTTCGGGCCGAACTCCTTATACTGTCGGGGCAATTAAGTATGCGCGATCGATCGGTGCGTTCACCGTGGCGTTGACGTGCGTGCCGGGATCTCCGATCACAGAGGCGGCTGAGCTGAGCATCGTTCCGGTAGTTGGACCAGAAGTGCTCACCGGATCGAGCCGTCTGAAGGCCGGCACCGCGCAAAAGATGGTCCTGAACATGATCTCGACCGCGACGATGGTCCGGCTCGGGTATGTGAGCGGCAACCGCATGTCGAATCTTCAGGCGCGCAACGTCAAGCTGCGCGACCGTGCGGTCAGGATCATCATGGCCGAAACCGGTTTGGACCACGACGCCGCGGCGGCAGCACTCGACGCCGCGGGAAACAATTTAAGAGAGGCAATCCGCGGCATCCACGAAAGATGAAAGCGCTCGATCTCATAATCATTTTCGGTTACCTGATCGGGATCGTTCTGTTTGGCACCTGGTTTAGTCGCAAACAGAAGACCACGCGCGACTACTTCCTCGGCAATCGATCCGTGCCGTGGTGGGCAGTGGCGTTTTCAATCGTTGCGACGGAAACCTCGACGATCACTTTCATCTCGGTGCCGGGAATCGCTTTCGCACGCGGCGGAAACTTCCAGTTTCTACAACTGGTCTTCGGCTACCTGCTCGGACGGATCGTTATCTCGATCCTGTTCATACCGTCGTACTTTCGCGGCGAGTTGCTCACGGTTTACCAGCTTCTGGACCAGCGTTTTGGCGGCAAGATCAAGATGATTGCCGCGTCGCTGTTCGTCGTGATGCGCAACATTGCCGACGGCATTCGCCTGCTGTTGACTGCGATCGTGCTGGCGGCGGTGTATGCGGCGTTTCAGCCGTCTACTGACCCGGGAATGATCATCGTCGCTTCGATCGTCCTGATTGGTCTGGCGATGATCATCTTCACGTACTTCGGTGGCATGGAGGCTGTGATCTGGGTCGAGGTGGTCCAACTCGGCATCTACGTCGCTGGTGCGATTGCTGCCGCTGTGATTTTGATCAGCTCGATTGACGGCGGGCTGGCAACGGTGACGAGTGCAGCGACACAGTTTGGTAAGTTCTCACTGTTCGATTTTGCTTTCGACCATACAAAGGTTTACACGTTCTGGGCCGGGCTGATCGGCGGGTGTTTCCTGACGATGAGCACACACGGCACGGACCAGTACATCGTGCAGCGTTATTTGTGCACGGATCGCCCGCGGCATGCGATTGTGGCGTTGCTGACGAGCGGCGCCATCGTCCTGGCTCAGTTCATCGGGTTCTTGTTTATCGGAGTTTTGTTGTTTGCGTTCTACCAGCCGTTTGCCGATCCGGGTTATGCAACGGCGGCGTCGGCGGCGTTTCCGTTTACTGCCGGCGATCGCGTGTTTCCGGATTTCATTACGAAGTACATGCCTTCGGGACTTTCCGGGCTCGTGGTAGCTGCGATCTTTGCGGCGGCGATGTCGTCGTCGCTCAACTCGATTGCCGCCACTGCCGTCAACGATCTCTACAAACCTTTCCGGCCGAATCGTGACGACAAGCACTATCTGAAGATCTCTCACGTGCTGACTGTCGTTTGGGGCGTGGTGCAGATCGGTGTGGCGGTGGCCGTGCGTAATCAACCCGGTTCGGCTTTGAGCATGGCGCTCTCGATCGCTTCGTTGATCAATGGTCCGATTCTCGGCGTATTTCTGGTTGGCACGCTGTTGCGGCGTGTGGGCCAGCCGGCAGCGTTGATTGGAATGCTCGTGAGCCTGGCCTCGATGGTGGCAGTGTTTCTCACGACGAGGATTGCGTGGACGTGGTATGCGTTTCTCGGGAGCGCGATTACGTTTGTAGTTGCGTGGGCGGCGAGCTTTGCGTTCGCGCCGGCGGAGAAAGAAATAGGTCCTATAGGACCTATAGGCCCTATAAGACCTATATCATTGAAGGACGCCGAGGAATCTCGTAAATGAAGAAGAATCGTTACGTTTCAGCAGCTTTAGTGCTGGTCTTGCTTTGCCTTTCAGCGCCGGTCGTCACGCCGCAGCCGCCTGCAAAGGTTCGCCCGTACAAGCGCGAGCATTCGTCGAGCGCGTTGAAGTGGGCCAATGAAGAGCTGCGCAGGATGTCGCTCGAGGAGAAGATCGGTCAACTGATCTCCGTCGGCATCAACGCCACCTTCCTCAACCAGGACTCCGACGCGTTTCGCGCCCTCAAGCATCACGTCGAAAACAACAAGGTCGGCGGCATCATACTTTTCCGCGGTCCGGTTTATGAATCGGTGATCCTCGTCAACCGCATGCAGCAGTTCGCGAAATATCCTTTGCTCATTTCCGCCGATCTCGAATCCGGCGCGGGAATGCGTTTCGACGACACCGTCAACTTTCCGTGGAACATGGCCGTCGGCGCAACCGGCAACCCTGAATACGCCAAACGTCAGGGCGAGATCACAGCACGCGAAGCACGCGCGCTCGGAGTTCATAACATCTTTGCGCCCGTAGTGGATGTAAACAACAACGCCGCGAATCCCGTTATCAACGTTCGCTCTTACGGAGAAGATCCGGCTGAAGTCGCACGTTTCGGCGCCGCTTTCACGGAAGGCGCACAGGCGGCCGGCACCATCGCCACTGCCAAACACTTTCCCGGACACGGCGACACTGCCGTGGACTCACATCGCGGCCTGCCCGAGATCAATGTCGGGCGCGACCGCTTGAACAGCGTCGAGCTTGTTCCGTTCCAGGCTACCGTGAACGCCGGTGTGGGTTCCGTGATGGTGGGCCACATCGCGCTTCCGCAGATCGATCCGACTGCCGTGAAGCCGTTACCTGAATCGCTGAAGTCGAAGCCGCTCGACACGGACGAGGCGGGCGAGATCGTAGAAGAAAAATCAACCATGCCCGCGACGATGTCGCCGGTCATGGGCGACATCCTGCGAAAGGATATGAAGTTCAACGGAATGATTGTCACTGACGCACTCAGCATGAGCGGTTTGACGATCTATTTCACACAGGAAGAAGCCGCGGTCCGTGCGCTCGAAGCAGGCGCAGACATGTTACTGAAGCCTGCGGATGTCGATGCGTCGTTTCGCGGCGTGCGCGAGGCGGTGAAGAGCGGTCGGATCACGGAGCAGCGCGTCGAAGAATCAGCGCGCCGGATACTGGCCGCCAAGTACGATCTGGGGCTCGTCGAACAACGCATCACGCCGGTCGATAGCATAGATCGCATCCTCGGCAGCAAGGACGTGCGGGATCTCGCGACCGAGATCGCCGAGCGCGCCGTCACGCTCGTTCGCGACGAAGACAAGCTCGTGCCGCTGAAGAATCTGAAACCGAACGCACGCATCTTCAACCTGGGGATTACAAACGGCGACGATCGTAACTGGATTGAGAACGCATTTGTTTCGCGGTTGCAGCGTAGTGGTTTGAAAGTTGAATCAGTGGTTCTCGACGAGCGATCGAGTGAGCAGGACGTGCAGAAGGCGATTGAACGGGCGAAAAGTTCTGACCTCGTGTTTGCTTCGTTGTACGGGCGAGTGCGTTCAGGGCAGGTGTCGAGCGTGGGAATACCCGACACGGGTGCGCGCGCGTTGTCGGCATTGATCGCGGCCAAGACGCCGGTTGTTGGAATCAGCTTTGGAAACCCATACCTGTTGCAGAGCTTTCCAGCGTTGCGCACTTACATGGTTGCGTACGGCGACATGCCGAGCTTGCAGCACGCGGTCGCACGCGCGTTGGTGGGCGAGATCGATATCACAGGCCGGCTGCCAATTTCGTTGCCGGGTTTGTATCCGCGTGGCACGGGGATTCAGATAAAAAAATGAAACCACAGATTAGACGGATTGGGTCACGGATCGGTGCCTTTGTGCTGCTGGTTGTGGTGGGCGTGCAGCCGGCGCTGGGCCAGCTTTCGGCGGCGGAGCCGGAGACGGTCGCGATGGCTTCTGCGCGACTGGGCCAGATGGATGCGGTCATTGCGGATGAGATCGCGAAGAAGCGTTTGCCGGGCGCGGTTGTACTTGCCGCACGCAAGGGGCGAATCGTTTGGAACAAAACGTATGGCGAGCGTGTCGTACAGCCGGCCGGCGAGCCCATGACTGCCGACACGATCTTCGATCTTGCGAGTCTCACTAAAGTCATTGCGACCGCGACGAGCATCATGATCCTCGTGGAGCGCGGCAAGGTGCGACTTCACGATCCGGTTTCAGTTCACATCCCTGAGTTGAAAGGCGGAGGACGCGAGAGGATCACGATCGAGCAACTGCTCACGCACGTGTCGGGTTACGCGCCCGATTTCGATTTGAAGGAACGCTGGACCGGTTATGAAGAAGCGATGAAGCGACTGGTTCAGGAGCCGCTTCGCAATCCGCCGGGTACTCGTTTCGTTTACAGCGACATCGGTTATATCGCGCTCGGTGAAGTTGTGAGGCGCGTTGGCGGAATGCCGCTCGATCAGTTTGCTCAGAAAAACATTTTCGAGCCGCTCCGAATGACCAACACCGGGTTCAATCCAGCCGCCGGGTTGAGCTCGAGAATCGCACCGACTGAGAAACGTCGCGGGCAGTTGAGTTATCTCGGCGATACGGCGGTGAACATCGGCGCCGAAGGTGAAGTATGGTTGCGTGGACAGGTCCACGATCCGACGTCTTATCGCATGAACGGAGTTGCCGGGCATGCAGGACTCTTCTCGACCGCAAACGACGTCGCGATCTACTGCCAGATGATCCTCAACGGTGGTTCATACGGCAGCGTGCGAATACTTGCACCGTTGAGTGTGGCTGAGATGACGCGGCCACGACTCGTAACGAGTAGCGGCGGCACGCGCGGACTCGGTTGGGACATCAACACGACTTTCTCCTCGAATCGAGGCGAACTGTTTCCGCTCGGATCGTTTGGCCACACGGGTTTCACAGGTACGTCGATCTGGATCGATCCGGCAACAGAAGTGTTTGTAGTGTTTCTGAGTAATCGAGTTCATCCGGACGGTAAGGGGGATGTTGGACCACTGCGCGGTCGGGTCGCCTCGATCGTTGCGGCTTCACTGACGGATACAACCGCGGCCGCTCGTGCCCGCGAACAATCGGCGAATTACTACGGCGAAGTCGTGAAAAGTCTTCGCACGTTTGATCAGCGGCTGGAAGAGGCGGCGAGTTCGACGAAAGTGCTTACAGGAATCGACGTGCTCGAGCGCGACAACTTTAAGCAACTGGCGGGGCTGCGTATCGGACTCGTCACAAACCACACGGGTCGCAATCGCGAAGGACGGCAGACTATCGACGTGCTCAGCAAAGCGCCGGGCGTGAAGCTAGTCGCACTGTTTTCTCCTGAACACGGAATCCGCGGCCTTCTCGACGACAAAGTTTCAGACTCGAAAGACGAAGCGACGGGCCTTCCTATTTACTCGCTCTACGGCGAGACACGCCGGCCAAAACCCGAGCAGCTCAAAGATCTCGACGCGCTCGTTTTCGACATTCAGGACATCGGCGCGCGCTTTTACACATACATCTCGACACTTGGTCACATTCTCGAAGAAGCTGCGAAGGCAAAACTGCCGGTCTTTGTTCTGGACCGTCCAAATCCGATCGGCGGCGTCGAGGTTGAGGGGCCAATCGCTGACGCCGACAAGCTCTCGTTTATCTCTTATCACACGATCCCGACGCGCCATGGACTGACGATCGGCGAGTTGGCCCAACTCTTCAACAAGCAACGAAACATCGGCGCCGACCTGCGCGTGATCAAGATGGAAGGCTGGCGTCGCTGGATGTGGTTTGACGAAACCAACCTCACCTGGATCAATCCTTCGCCAAACATGCGGAGCCTGACGGAAGCCACGCTGTATCCCGGGGTTGGTCTACTCGAAACGACGAACGTGTCCGTTGGCCGTGGCACTGACACGCCCTTCGAGATCGTGGGCGCGCCGTGGATTCAGGGCGACAAACTTGCCGAGGATTTGAACCAGCGCGGTCTGCCCGGCGTGAGATTTGTACCGGTGCGCTTCACGCCGAACGCGTCGGTTTTCAAAGACGAAGCGTGTGGCGGAGTGAACATCATCATCACGGATCGCGCCGCGTTCCGACCGTTGCTCACGGGCATCGAAATGGCGCTCGCATTGCGTAAGCTGTATCCGAATGAGTGGCAGGTCGATAAGTATTTACGACTTCTCGTGAACTCAGACACACTCGAGCGCGTGAAGCGCGGTGAGAGCGCGAAAGACATCGTGGCTTCGTGGAACGCAGGCCTACAGGAATTCCGGCGCGCGCGCTCAGAGATCCTTCTCTACCACTAACTCAGCGCGCATCCACTTACGAACTGAGTTGATTAAAAAGATCTGATCCGCGGATCGGAGATCGTCGATCGTGATCACGCGCTCAGCGATCTTGCTGCGGATTAGTAATTCGTTTCGATAGGTGCCTGCTAACAGCCCGGATTCAACCGGCGGTGTAAACAACTGATCGCCGATCCGCACCACGACGTTCGCGATACTCGACTCCGTAATCTCACCACGCTCATTCCAGTAAATTACGTCCTCGCCACCAACATAGAAATCCCTCCGCGTCGTCTTGTGATAAAGAAACCGGTCGGACGAATCCACAGGCCTGGCCGCCAACGAAACACGCCTTACTCCACCAATCTCAACCGGCGCCACATTAGTCTCAACACGACCATCCCTCGACAACATAACCCTCACCTTAAACACACCCCTCGAATTCTCAGCAGCGATCCGTTCAAAATCCGCGTTAATCCGCGGCCCAAAGCCGAAGTAGGCAGCCGACCTGTCTAGTCGCTCCAGGTGCTGCTCCAACAGAAAGTATTCCCCATCCTCCAACAAGATCGATTCAAACAACTGAAACTCTTCCGGCTTTGCATGCAGGAAATTGCTCTTCACCAAACACTCTTCATACTCCCGCTCGGCCGTTGAATCGATCGTCACACCACCACCAACCCCAAACGTCGCCACATTCAACTCCGTATCAACCACCACCGTCCGGATCGCGACGTTAAAGATGCAATCGCCTCCCGGTTGTATGAACCCGATCGCTCCCGTGTACGCTCCGCGTGTAAACGGCTCAAGCTCGCGGATGATCTCCATCGTGCGAATCTTCGGCGCGCCAGTGATCGATCCACACGGAAATAGAGCCGTCATCAGATCGACAAGACTCGTCCCGCTTCGCAAAGTCGACTCGACCGTCGAAGTCATCTGCCACACCGTCTCGAAACGCTCGACATCGAACAACGACGACACACGCACGCTTCCCGGCACTGAAACCTTCCCGAGATCGTTGCGTAGTAGATCGACGATCATCACGTTCTCTGCACGATCCTTGGTTGATTCGCGTAGGTGCCTGGCGAGTTGCTGATCTTCTTCAAGCCAGCGGCCGCGGCGGATCGTGCCTTTCATCGGTTTCGTGATCACGTGATCGCCGCGGCGCTCGAAGAACAATTCCGGGGACAGGCACAAGACTTTGTAGCGGCCGAGATCGAGGTAGGTGGAGTACGGCGCACGCTGGGCCATGCAAAGGCTGCGATACCAGCTATAGGGATCACTGTTGAAGGACGTGGTGAGTGGGAACGAGTAGTTGACTTGGTAGGTGTCGCCTGCGGCAATGAGTTCGCGGATGCGGGTGACGGAGCGATCGTAGTCGGCTCGGCTAACGAGTGGCGACCACAAACCTTCGACAGGATTTTCACGATTATCACGATTTACATGATTCAGATCGGAAGAAGCCCAGGCGAGAGGGAAGTCTGAGGGTGGATGGGCCACGAACGCTGAGTCGAACGCAGGCGCCGCTTCGTAGCTGAGCATCACGGCCACGTAGGATCCTGCACGTGCTTCACTCTCGGCAAACTCCAGCACCGGCAGGACCTCTTCGATCCGTTTCGCAACCCGTGTTTTCACTCGCTGGAGTCTACCAGATCAGCCATCAGACGGACTTATGAAAAGGATAAGAATTTTAAGCTAGACTTATTCCTAAAGCGATCTATAATCCGTCCGAATTTTCGTAGCTCAACCCTTCTAACAACCGAGGACAAAATGAGAAAACCCATTCTTGCGTCTATTCTCTTGACGTTTGGTCTCATTGCCTTCGCAAGCGGCCAGGGAACAACTTCTCGCGTAACCGGAACGGTGCAGGATGCTAACGGCGCGGCGGTGGCCGGCGCCTCGGTGACTCTGACAAACGAGGCCACCGGAGTTTCATTCAACGCCCAGACCAGCGAGAGCGGTACGTACTCCTTCGATCTCGTGCAAGCCGGTAAGTACACGGTCACCATCGAGAAGCAGGGTTTCAAGAAGTTCATCAGCACGTCAAACCCCGTCAACGTTAACCAGCCCGCGACGATCAATGCCGCACTCGAAACCGGCGGCCTGACTGAAACCGTCACCGTCCAGGCCGGCGCCGAACAAGTGCAAACAAGCACTTCCGGAAACATCGGCAGCACGATCGAACAGCGCACACTTGAGAGCCTGCCGATCGTCGGCACGCGCGGCAGAAACCCGCTCGACCTTTTGAACTTCCAACCGGGCGTCGTCTTCGGCGGCAACACCGGCGGCGCAGTCAACGTCAACGGCTCCCGCGATCGTGCTTTCAACTTCACGCTCGATGGTATCGACATCAACGAGTCGACAGCGGGCGGTTCAAACTTCACGCCGCTTCGTCCGAATCCGGATTCAGTCCAGGAGTTCCAGGTGGTGACGAGCAACTTCACCGCCGAACTCGGACGCAGCAGCGGCGCGCAGGTGACGCTCGTCACGCGCTCTGGAACGAACGACTTCCACGGCAACCTGTTTGAGTATTACCGCACGCCCAGGCTCGACGCGAAGAGTTATCCCGTCACGATCGCGGGCGTTCCGAAAGATCAGTTCGTCCAGCACATCTTCGGCGGCAGCTTAAGTGGTCCACTTTACAATCCGGGTTTTGGCGAAGGGACCAAACACGGATGGATGAGAGACAGAGCATTCTTCTTCGTCAACCTGCAACTGCTGCGCGCGTATGACACAGCGCTCGTGACGCGCACGGTTTACACGCAAGCCGCACGGCAGGGACTGTTTCGCTACGTCATCGGTCGCGCGAACGCTCCGGCCGGCACTTCAACGGCCGCCGTTAACGGCGATGGCGCGGCAATACTTCCGAATTGCAACGGCACACCACCGTCAAACGCACCGTGCATCGCGTCGTATAACATCGCAAATAATCCAACGGGAATTGGTCAGGATCCGACGTTGTCGGGGATTCTCAATTCGATGCCGTTGCCAAACAATTTCACGACCGGCGATGGATTGAACACTGCGGGATTCAACTTCGCTTCACCGCAACGCGAGAGGCAGTATGACTTCGTCAGCAAGTTTGATTTCAACCTGACTGACAGAAGTTTGGTTTACGTTCGTTACGCGCAGGGAAGCCAGACGAGTTTAGGCGATGCGGGTAATGGCGGTCGTCCAATCTTCCCCTCCGCGCCAAATTTCGTCGACACGTTCCGAACTCCGAAGAACCTCGCCGTCAACTGGCGCTGGTCGCCAACGCCAACGTTTACGAACGAAGCTATCTTCGGGCTCAGCAAGTACTTCTTTACGTTTGCGACGCCCAACCCGGATCCAAACTTACCCTTCTCCTTTATTAATACGGCGACTCCAAACACAAACTTCTCCTATAACGCGCGCGGCGTGCGGACTCTGCAGTACATCGACAACGCAACGCTCATTCGTGGTGGTCACACGCTCAAGGGTGGAATCAACTTCCGCTTCAACCGGCATCGTGACGACCGTTCAAACGTTGCGGGTTCCGCGATCGAGCCCGTCGTGACGCTCAGCGCCACTGCCGGTTTCGCAGGCTTCAACCTCCCGGTCGTCGCAGGCAACACAAGCATCAACAACAACGATCTGACGCGTTTGCAAAACACGATCGTTGATCAGCTCGGAAGAGTCGGAAATGTTTCGCGCGCTTTCGTGCTCGATCCGAGTAACACGAGCGCCTTCGCGCCGGCGGGCACGCGCTGGTTGAGCGAAGCCGATTACACGGAGCTGGATTTTTACTTCCAGGACAACTGGCGTCTCCGGTCGAATCTCGTTCTGGATCTCGGAGTGCGCTGGGAAGCGAAGTTGACGCCCGCACTCAACGGCCGGCCGATCCTCGTTCCGGATCAGCCTGTGAAACTTGGTGCGCCGCCGTCAAACACGCTGAAGTGGGTTGAAGGTGATTTGTTTGACAGCGACTTCAGCAAGATACTTCCTTCAATTGGTTTTGCATGGGATCCGTTTGAGAGTGGTAAGACTTCGATTCGCGGCAACTATCGCATCGCGTCAGATCGTATTGCCACGTTCCTGTTCGGCTCTTCGATCTTCCAGAGCACGCCGGGCAACAACACCGCCACGACGAATTCAACCTTCGGCGCGGGTGGTGGTCTGTTCCGAAATGTTGGACCAGTGATTGCCGGTCTCGCGCCGACATCGACGCCTGATGCATTGCGCCAACCGGCGCCGTTCAGCACGTCTTCGACGAGCGTGATCGATCCGGACTTGCAGTTCCCGCAAGTTCATGAGTGGTCATTGAGCGTGCAACGGGAGATCGGGAAAAACGTTCTCGAAGCAAACTACATCGGCAAGCACGCGGTTCACCTGCTTGGTGGTTACAACGTGAACCAGGTGAACATCTTTGCGTCAGTGCCGGGTGTTTCGGAGGCAAACTTCCTCGATGCTTTCAACAAGATCAGGGCAAACCCGAACTACAACAGCCCCCTGATCAACCTGATCATGTCGGGCA
>DASTQB010000107.1:0-4016 GCA_035761985.1 Pyrinomonadaceae bacterium | reverse complement strand
CTCTTCGCCCGACTGCCGTCCACGCTCGGAACGCGGCAGCATGTCAAACGTGTCCGCCACGTCCTCGATAATCGACCGCCCAATCGTGGTATCACCGGCGGCGTAACCCGCGAGCAGCGCGTTGTCACAAAGATTGTTGATGTTGCGCGGGATACCTTCAGAACACCGGAAAATGTAATCGACGGCTTCCGGCGAAAAGATGTCCGTGCGCTCCGCGCCTGCTACGAGCAAACGTGAAGTGATGTAGCGATCGGTCTCTTCAACGTTCGGCAGCGGCTTGATCACGCAACGCAGCGCGATGCGCTGTTTCAACTGGCGCAGATCCGGATTGTTCAAGACCTCTCGCAACTCAGGCTGGCCAGTCAGGACGATTTGCAACTGCTTCGCCGTGTTTGACTCGAAATTCGAAAGCAACCGAATCTCTTCGAGCACGTGCGGCGACAAGCCCTGCGCTTCGTCGACGATCAGCACCGTCCGCAGTCCGCGCGAATGACGCGACTCAAGCGCGCGACCGAGTTCGAGCAGCAACTCCGACTTCGTTTCCCACTTCTGCACGTCGAGCAAAGTCGCGACGTGCTGGTAAAACTCCGGCACAGACAATCGCGGATTGAAGATGTAAGCGACGAGCACTGTGCGATCGAGACGCTCCATCATCCAGCGCAGGATCGTCGTCTTGCCAGTACCCACTTCGCCGGTCACCACCACGAGTCCCTTGCCGCTTTCAATGCCGTAGTGCAGGTTGGCCATCACTTCCGTGTGCGACGGAGTGAAGTAAATGAAACGCGGATCGGGAGTCAGCGCGAATGGCAACTCTTTTAGACCATAAAATTCTGCGTACACTCTGTTTGGACCTCCAGTTTCAGCGACAAGCTCTTACGACCGACCTGACGATTGCATCAGGAATTCGAATACGTGTGTGAGCTTGAGCGCCAGTGCCAACATGGGAATGCTCACGATAGTGGCAACCACGCCGGCGGCAAGTAACAATTTGCGACGGCGGGGCACCGCGCGAGCTTCGTCGGGTGTCAACAACTCAGGCACTGAGAGAAGCACGGGCAAGCCGGTGTAGTGCCGGGCATCTTCGGAATTCTGAATCGTCAGGAGGCGTGGTCCTTCAACTGCTCCGACGAGCAGGAGTCCGAGACCGAGACCAACTGCGAGACCAAGACTGCCGAGCATCAGGCGCTTCGGAGCAACGGGTTTCGAAGGGAGGTTTGCAGGGTCGACTACCTCGATTCCCTCGCCCTGCTGCTGCGTTGCAGCGTCTGCGTTCAAAGCGATCTTCTGTTGCTGGGACAGCAGATCGTCGTAAGCAGCTTTCTTTGTTTGATACTCACGCTCGATGGCGCCGAGTGCGACTGCCACGCCGGGCACTTTGTTGATGCGTTCAACGATCGACGCAATATTCTTCTCATTGTCAGTGAGCAGTTTCTGCTGGCGTTTGATTTCGCCTTCCGCGATCCTGATTTCGTTTTCAGCGGCACCGACCGGCAGGTTCGGCATTTTTTCCAGGCGTTCCTGTTTGGCTTTGATCTTGTCTTTCCATTCCGCGATCATGCCGTCCATCTGTTCCTGGATCTGCTGGACCTCTTTCTCCTTCGCCATCACGTCAGGGTGCTTTTCCCTGTATTCCTGGCGCAGCCTCGTCAACTCACCTTCCATCGCCGCCTTGCGCGAAACCAACTGCGAGTAGGCCATGGTGGTTTTCGGATCGGTAAGGTTTTCGGATGCGTCTTCGATCACGCGTTGGCTCTGTTCCCTGAGCAGGCTCAACTGGTTTGCAACCGCTGCGCGTCGATCCTGCAAACGACCGATTTCGGACATCAGGGCTTTCTGTTCCTCTCTCAGGCCGGAGAGCTGGTTGAACAGTGCCGTGTCTTCCTCGGGCAGGTTTCCAACGTGGGCCGACATAAAGTCGAGACGCTGCTTGTCTACCGCGGCGAGAGCTTCGCGAGCCAGGTTGACCTGGTTATCGATAAACGCCCTTGCGGCGGTGGTTGAGTTGACCGAGTTGGCGGTTTGCGCGCTGATGTACTTGCCGGCGAGTTCACCAGTGATCGCCTGCGCCATCTTTGGATCGCGATATCGATAACTGATGTTGAAGCCGTTCGGGATATCGTTGCGCATCGTGTACGGCGCGACCTTGATGTCTTTACGCATCATGTCGAGAACGCCTTCCATTGCCTCACCACGCGCGCGTTCCGTCCGATACAAGTCGTACTTCACGATCAGTGGTTCGAGTTCGCTACGGCTCGTGACAACCTGCGTGATGCTGGCCAGTTGTCGCGACAGAGTATCTTCGTTGCCCGTAAGCACGACTGACTTGGGGAGCGTTGATGGTCTAACCACGATCAGCGTGGTCGACTCGTAGACATCCGGCAGGCGATAAACAACCCACGCGACGGCGGTTGCGATCGCGATGGCTGGAAGAATGATCAGCCATTTACGCTGCCGTAAGATCTTCAGGTATTCACTCGGTTTTCTTTGTCTAAACTCAGCGCTCATATCGCACTCCTGTCTTCTCTGTGTTGCCTATAACGATGCTAAAACCTTCTTCGCTTCTTCGAGCTCTGCGAACGGAGCTTTTTCCGACAGTCTGATCGCGGTTTCAAGTGAGCGTCGCGACTCTTCCTTGTCGCCCTTGTCTCTCAAAGCCATCGCGAGATGGTAGTGATAGGTGGCGCTCGGTGCGACGTTCTTCGCCCGCGACTCTGCTTCGTTGATCGCCACTGCTTTGCGCAACTGCTCGACGGCTGCGGTATGCAGGTTCTTTTTGTAAAGCACCCATCCGAGCGTATCGATAAATCCTGCGACGTTCGGGTTTTTCTGGACCACGCCCTGGGCCAGCCGCAACGCTTCGTCGAGATTTCCCTTACCAGTGACGGCATAAAGCCACGCAAGGTTGTTTGCGGCAATCACGGCGTTTGGATCGATCTCGAGGGCCTTGCGGTAATTCTCAGCCGCGGCGTCGTGGTTTTTCCGCTGATCTTCCAGAATTCCGATCAACGTGTAAGGCGTCGCGTTATCAGGTCGCAGCGCCGTGATCTTCCGGTATTCGGCGATCGCGCGGTCTTCCTGTTTTGACCTGATGTAAAGCGTGGCTAACGCCGAGTAGGCCGGCAGATAATTCGGGTCGAGCTGGATCGCTTTGTTCAGCTCCTGCTCGAGACCGGTAGCGTTCTGCTGGAAGCCATAAACCTGCGCCTTGAGAAAATGTAACCACGCGACATTCGGATAAGCACTCATTGCCTGGTCCACTCGCGCGTTCGCCTTGTCGATCTCCTTGTTTCTCGCGTAGAGCGTGATGAGACCATTCAGCGCGTCGTAGTTGGTGGCATCGACATTCAACGCCGACTCAAAAGAACTGACGGCTTCCTCCGGTTTATTTTCAGCCAACGCGACGAGTGCGAGGCTGTTGTAAACCTGCGGATCCTTCGGAGCGATCTGTTTCGCAATATCGAAATCGCTGCGTGCAGCCGGGAAGTTTCTTAACTGGAATTGCGCAGTGCCGCGCGCCAGGTAGGTGCGTTCGCGAATCTCGGCAAGAAGCTGCGGCGAGTTCTCGCGATCGGGAGCGGCCTTGTCCAAACGCTGGAGCAGGTCGTTCGCCAGTGTGACAGCCGCTTTCTGATCTCCACCTGAGAGCGTCAGTTGAAGTTGCATCAACTTGCCCGGCAGGTAATCGGGATAATTTTTCTCGAGCTCGGCGGCAAAGACGCGGGCCTTGTCGAGATGGCCCAGCGTCAGGTTGATTCGCGCCATGAAGTACAGCGCTCGCTGGGAGTTTGGTTCCTGTACCAGAACTTCGTTCAGGTCTTCGATCGCGCTCTGCAAACCCTCAGGCTGTCCGCTCTGGGCGCGCAAACGTGCCCGCAGCAACAGCGCCTGCCGGTCTTTCTTGTCTTTCTTCAGTGCCTCTTCGATCTGCGTGTTCGCGGCCTCCGTGTCACCGCGCGTCAACTGAATTTCAGCAAGCCGGTAGCGGCCCTGCATGAAATCCGGAGACTTCGAAAGAA
>DASTQB010000106.1:0-4463 GCA_035761985.1 Pyrinomonadaceae bacterium | reverse complement strand
AATGCCTTCAGCGTTTTTGAAAAACGATGAGTAGAAGAGCACCCAGAGAGCCACGAAAACAAAAAGCGCCACGATGGCATTCCAAAGGACAGTGTTTCGGCCACCCATGTCGTCGATGAGCGTGCGCCAACGGCCCTGTGTGGTGCCTCGTCGTCCTTTAACGTGCGCCGACGTCGCTATTTGGAACACCCGGGTGTAGACGACTGTCAAAACAAGGGCGATGAGCAAAACACCCACCGAGATAAAAGCCGTTTCCTTCGTCGCAAATAGAAGTGACGCCGAAGCAGCCGCGGGTATCAGATACGACGGATTGCGATACTGGTAAAACCAAACGCCGGCGACGACGATTCCGAGCGTGAAGAACACAAACAACATCTCGTGAATGTAGTATCTCGAGAGGTAAACAGCGCCCGGTGAGATTGCCAGCAGCAGTCCCGCGGCGAGGGTGGCAACGCTTCCTAGCTTCCTTCGCAGAAGAAACACGAGACCGATTGTTCCGAGTCCGAATACCACCGTCACAAGACGTATGGTGAATGTTGTTAATCCGTATTCGTCGCGGGCGGCGGCGCCAAAAAGCAGTTTGAGGATCCACGGAAGGAGCGCGGAGAAGTAGTAGAGCGTTGGACCATGATAATTCTCAGGATCGTAACGGTAGTTTCCCTCACGCACGAGCCTGACGAGAAAGTTTCCATTCACGCCTTCGTCGTGATGTAACGGCACGAGGTTCAGATCATAAAAACGCAGGGCCGCTGCGATCACGAAGATCACGATCACCCCGAGCATCCACACGCGGTCGGGGATGTCGTGCGCGGGAGCAGGTTCCGCCGGAAGACGCGGGTGCTCAGTCTCGACGGCACGAGCTCTGGCGCGAGCTTTCTTACGGGCGGATTTTGTAGAGTGTGTAGTCACCAACCTCTCCAACTTTAGGAAAACGCGCAAAATACTCCTCGTTATACGGAGTAACAACTCGCTCGTGTGGACCAATCACCGCATATTCAACCCCGTGCTTCTCCAGTAATTGATCGGCGTCCGGCGCGCCCGCGTAAATGCGTTTGATCTCACCTTCGCGCTGCACAAACTCGAGACCGTGCGTCCAGATGTGTCCCGGATAACCCATCAGCGATTTGCGCCCGGTAAGAAACACAGGCGTATTGTGAACGGGCGCGTGAATGATCAGGGAACGTGGCGCGGTCTTTTCCTCAACGAGTGTGGCGAAGCGCATGCCTGCGTCGTCGAACACCTGGTACTTGATCGAACGCAGTGCGATTCCAGCGACGTCAAGCGCGCCCGCGAGAGTGACGCAAACAAAAAGCGCGACCGAAATAACTCGGAGTACCGAACCCTGCCGCCAGAGCCTGGCGAGTAAGAGCGCAACGATCGGGGCGGAAGCCAGCCACCAGTAAAAGAGCACTTTAATGTTGTCCCAGATCCACGGCGCCATTTTCACGAAGTTCGGAATTATGAAGCAGAGCGTGAACGGCAAGTAGAAAATTAGCAGACGTCGCGACACGAGATATCCACCGCCGCGGATCAGCACGGCTGTAAAAATCAGCGGGATAAATAATCCTGTGTTCTTAAACCAGAAGTAGATCGGGTGATCCTTGCCGTGGTCCCAGCCGATTTCCCACGCAAAGAAACTGCTCGCATCAACTGCGCTGTTCAACGTGGACCAGAGCAGTTGCGGGATCGCGATTGCCGAGGCGACAGCGAAAAACGCGAACCACTCGCGCCAGCGAATCTGAAGCAGCGTGAGACACCCGGCCATCGCCATGACCACTACGAAACTATGCGCATGGACCAGCGGCAGCAACCCGGCGGCAACTCCCGCTGCCATCATTCGTCGCGTTGCGAGTGGAAAGCGCGATACAGGTTCCGGCGGCGGCTTTTTCAGACGACCTTTTTTGTCAGTGGTTTCGGCCGGGCGAGTTTTATCCGTCGCGAGCCACCATTGTGTGAACGCTATAACAGCGAGCGGAAGTCCCATGAGAAAACCGCGTTGCGGCACGAGCAGCGCGGATACGGCGTTGCCCCAACGCCATGTCGTCTCCGGAATCACCGTGAACGACGGCGGCAGGTTCATCAACACGCCGAAGAGGCCGCCTTCGTCTGTGCCGGCTTTATCAAAGAGCAACACCCAACCGAATCCGCCGCTGAACAAAACCAGGAGGGGCGTGAGAACCGCGGCGAGTTTGTCGCGCAACATCACGAGCGCCCAGCGATGAACCAGCCCGATGAATGCCATTCCGAGAATGAAGTTCTCGATAAACATCGACTGCGGCAGATCCGCGCCAAGTTTTAAAAAGATGGCGGAGACAAAGTCTGAAATAAACGGGTAAGTGAAACTGACACCGGCGTACGTCGGATCCTGCGGCGGGAAGTTGTTGCCGAGTGCGAAACTCGTGATAACGCTGATGTGGAATGGAAGATCGCCGAAGTTGTTCAGAAGTCCCGTGCTCAGTCCGGCTTCATCCTGGATGACGGCACGAGCGAACACCTTCCACATAACAATCACTGCCGCCGCGTAGAAAAGAAAATAGCCGATCGATGCGGCGTCTGGGTGGGCGATCAGGCGTCGTGCGCTCTTGGCGACTGAGTCGAGGTCTTGTCTTAAACGGTTTGAGTACGTTCCTTCTGCTAGTAGCGCGAGCGGGCTACAGCAGATCGCGGCGCTGAAGACGATGGCAATACCCGTAAGCCCGATGAGCGATGCAACGACGAAACTGACCAGACCGAGCGCGGCGAGGCCGAGTGTCGCTCCAGCGCAGAGTCTGGCGCCAAACGATGCGTTTTCATCGTAGAGGTAAGGAGCAATCGTGCCGCTTAGTGTGACTAGTAACGCCAGTAGTAGTGACGCAAACATGTATCAGGGTCGGATTATACATTTCGCCGCGGATCTTCACGAATCTGCGGCGCTTTTGCATCCGGCGATGCGATCAGTTAGCTTTCTACAACGATGTTAAGAGCAGGCATAGTCGGTCTTCCCAACGTAGGCAAATCAACTTTATTCAACGCACTCACTGCACAATCCGCGGCACTCGCCGCGAACTATCCGTTCGCGACGATCGAGCCGAACGTCGGCGTCGTTTCCGTGCCTGACGAGCGCTTGGAACCGCTCGCGCGACTGGTTAAGACGGAAAAGATCGTCCCGGCAACTGTTGAGTTTCTCGACATCGCGGGGCTTGTTCGAGGCGCGTCGAAAGGCGAGGGTCTGGGAAACCAGTTTCTCGCGAACATTCGCGAGACGGATACGGTGGTGCAGGTGGTTCGCTGTTTTCACGACGACAGCGTGATTCACGTCGAAGGCGGTGTCGATCCGGTTCGTGACATCGAAACGATCCAGATCGAGCTCGCACTCTCCGATCTCGCAACCGCAGAACGCCGGCGTGAGAAAGCACAGAAGAACCTTAAGAGCGGAGACAAAGCTGCGCGACAGGAACTGGAAGTGCTCGACAAGATCCAACCCGCGCTCGAGCAGGGACGTTCTGCGAGGACCGTTGCGCTTACCGATGACGAACGCGCCGTTGCTCGCAACTTCTTTCTGTTGACGATGAAGCCGACGATCTACGCGGCCAACGTCGAAGAAGCAGCGCTGGGCAATCTCGACGGTAACGCGATGGTAAACGCTGTGCGAGAGATCGCGGCGAAGGAAGCGGCTGAATGCGTCGTCATCTGCGCACAACTCGAAGCAGATCTCGTTGCTCTGCCACCCGAGGAACGTCTTGACTATTTAAAGAGTCTGAACGTTTCAACCAGCGGTGTCGACCAACTCATCAAGAGTGCCTATCACTTACTCGGACTGATGTCATTCCTGACGGCGGGCGAGAAAGAAGTTCGTGCCTGGACGATCCCACAGGGCACACGCGCCCAAACGGCCGCGGGCACCATCCACTCCGACATCGAACGCGGCTTCATCCGCGCCGAGATCATCAGCTACGACGAACTGCTCAAGGCCGGCTCCTACGCAACCGCCCGTGAGAAAGGGCTGCTACGACTGGAAGGCAAAGACTACATCATGCAGGAGGGCGATGTAGTCCACTTCCGATTCAACGTTTAGGCTGGTCGCCTGAACTGGGAGGCTCTAAACGCCTCTCGGTTTCCCACTCTCTTTGTCTCGCCCTCAAAATTGCCAGGTTCTTATAGAAGGGGTCCGCTTGACGACGTTTTCTCCGCTCAGCCGGGGTCTCGTTGGCGCACCGCTCAAGTGCGCGTAGAAGCCGATTTATGTCCCGGTCCAGTTCCTCGTCCGTTGGTTGATATCCTAACGCTCGCTTTCTCTTCAATGTGACGAGTCCCCCCGTTATGTCCTTTGCAAGCTAAAGTGGCTTTGCACGAAAAGTCATGTCAATCCTGATAAATCATGTCAATCCTTGTGAAGCATGCCTTCGATTGGGCGTTTTTACAGGATTTACAGGATTGGACATGATTTACATGATGATCACACAAGTGATTCAATCCGGTCACTT
>DASTQB010000105.1:0-24059 GCA_035761985.1 Pyrinomonadaceae bacterium | reverse complement strand
TGGGGCGGCCACGGAGGGCCGCCCCTACAACGAAACACTAAGGCGGCCAGCGTAGAACCCTGGCCGCCTCGTGATCACAGCAACATCAAGTTACTGACCTGGTCCACTCGGGGTGCAACCAGCGCAGTTATTCGTGCCGTTACCCTGGATGTCGTTGTTACTGAACGTTTCAACGATTCCACCAGTCGAAATCAGCACGCCGTTACCGGTGTTGAAGTTAATCAAATTCTGACTAATCTCAACTACCGATGCCGAGACGCCCGCGCCACTACCTGCCTGGACGCCAGTCGCGTTGCCCGAAATCTGGCTTCTCTGAACACGAACCACGGCGAATGATGCCGCAACCGTGTTGTCGGCAAATACGCCCGCCGCACTGTTGTTCGAGAACACGGAATCCGTAGCGGTAACCGTCGCACCGGATCTGGCATGCATGCCGTTTACGTTGCCGGAAAGCCTGACATTGTCCAGGGTTACCCTGGCCGGTCCGGCTGCGGCAGCGAGCACGTTTATTCCATCTCCAGTGTTGTCTCTGATGACCGTGTTTCTGACGTTGAGCGCAAGCCCATTCGCGTCGGTAGATTGGATACCGTTACCGGCAAATCGGAAGATTACGCAGTCCTCGACGTTTACGGTCTTGGCGGAGAGGATGTTTATGCCTCGTAAACCGTTACAGAACCCGTTAATCGAAATACCGCGGATTGTAATCACATCCGTGGCTGCCGCATTGATGGTGATGCCGGTGGTGAGCGACGCGAGAATGGAAGCAAACGTTCCCGTTCCATCGAGCGTGATCGATTTGGTGATGGTCACCGATCCGAAACCACCTGGATCGAGGGCATCAATCTCACCGCAAGCTGCGGTCTTCGAGATGGCGCCTGCCCACGTTTTGCATGGCGCCGTGCGGCTGCACGGATTAACATCGTCGCCCACGCCGGATACCCATGTTCGGGAGGCCTGTGCCTGCGCGATTGACACAGAAGCAAACATGAAAATCGCGAGAGCCAAAACCTTGATAGTGAACTTGCTCATTTGTAGTCTCCTTTAAGGTTGAGGGTTGGGGGGGGCCGCCAGTAGAACGCTGATGGATGGTCCAATACTGTTGAGCCGGATGTCCCCGCAGTTAAAAAGGTATTTGGTCATCAAAGCTAATGTTATGTTGACCATGCCTCGTGAAAATCGAACGTGCGGCGCGGAGTGCTGGTCGCGCCGCACACCCTTGTTTATTTGAACTTGAAGTACGCCACATGGACCGTGCCGTCACGCAACGTGACCGTCAGTTGACGGCATGTGTTCTTCCATGAACTTTCAGTCTTCCAAACGTACTTGTATCTGTCAGTGGTCGGGTCATAAGTCAGCGAACTGCCACCGGCGGTTTCCGTCTCCTCGACGTTAGCAATCGGCGCGCTGCTGCTGCAGTTGATCTGCACCGAGCTCGGTGAGCCCGCCGCAAATATGTTCAACCCCTGGTTTCCGCCCAAACTGAATTTCACCGGCGCGGCTTGGCCCGCCTTCATTTCGTTAAGGACTGGCGGGTTATCGATGGGTGAGAAGAACCCAGTGAAGTTGTAAGGCAGGACTTCGACTGTCCGGACCTTGGTGTCACTGTGTCCCGTAGGATCACTCACCTGATACGTTAACGCGTAAAAACCAACGGTGTTGGTATCAACCGAACCAGTAACAACGATCGCCGACGTCAAATCACCCGCACAGCCGTCCGAGGCAGTTGCACCTGGATCGGTGAAAACTGTGCCGAATCCGACCTGCATGGGATTTGAACCATTCAGCGTAATGACCGGGGCCAGCGTGTCCTGGACCGTCACAATCCGGGTTACCTCGGAGGTAAACCCGTTGGCTGACGCCGTATATGTGATGGTGTAGGTTCCAGGTGCGTTTGGATTAACGGTTCCGGAAGTGTTTACGGTCACCGGGCTACCGCAAACTGTTGCTGTTGCGCCGGGATCGATGAAGGCATTGCCACACTCGAGTGTGATCTGATCGTCACCATTGAGCGTGAGCGTTGGCGGCACGTTTGCCGTGCCTGGCTGGTCCACTTCATCTTCCGGGAACGTACCCACGATGACGGTCCTCGTGGCCGTCGACTCGCGTGTGCCGTCCGAAGAAGTATACGTAACAATGTAGGTGCCGGGAATGCTCGGATCGACGGAAGTTGCTCCGCCTGGTCCGGAGATGGTTGTGGTCACTGGTCTTGGACCAGCGCACGTGTCAAACGCGGTCACGCCCGGATCGACAAACGGCGAGCAGGATCCTTGTTGAATCCTGTACGGGTTGGCGCCCTCGATCGTGATTGCCGGACCTTCAGTGTCAGTGACGTTGATGGTGCGAGTTGCCGACACTGAGTTTTCACCTTCGATTGCGGTGTAAGTGGCAGTGAACGATCCGACTACCGGAGCATCCGGATCGAATCCGCCGCTGTAACTGACCGTAACTTCGAGAGGCTGACCAGCGCCGTCAATCGCGGTTGCGCCGGGATCGCCGAAGCGAACACCGCATTCAACCGTCACTGTGTTATTGCCGTTGAGCGAGATTGAAAGCGCACCCGGGTTGTCGACTGTTACCTGGAAACTCACGGCAGCACCGGTCTGCGCGAAGCAGATCACCGGAGTGGTCCCGACCGGGAAGAACGAGCCTGACGCTGGATTGCAGGTAATCGGCGGAATGGTTTCGCCGCCTTCGCCTACCGTTGGCGACCCGCAGGCGCCGGTTCCGGTTGGCGTGGCGTAGGTGACGATTGCGCCGGCCTGGCCCGTATCAGCCGTTACCGTGATGTTTTCCGGCTGCGACAGAGTGCATGGTGCGTTAACAACATCCACGGTTGCGGTGGCGCTGTTGTTCTCGTCATTCGGATCCTCTGTAGTGGTGGCTACTGAAGCAGTGTTGGAAATGCTACTGCCGTTTGCGGCCGCACCGACCATATAGGTCGCGAGGAAGACGGCTGTCTCCCGGTGTCCAAGACTGGTTATGGTGCAGACCGATGTGCCCGTTTCACCTTCGTTTGGATTGACGCAGGTAAAGGTTGGGCCGGACAGCTGCTCAAACGACATGAATGTCGTATCGGCCGGGACCATGTTCGACAACTCGACCGCGCCCGCATCGCTTGGGCCGCCGTTGGTTACCTGAACAGAGAAAAGAACCTGGGAACTCGCGGATGCGGAGCTGATGGGGGTTGTGGAAACCGACAGGTCCGCTTTCGGATTTGCAGCATCAACAACCGTGAAGGTCGTCACAGCCTGAACTGTGCCTCCGAACGGTTCATAAAGAATCACTCGCCAGTCGCCGAGGTTGGAGCTCGGACTAAGAGTAAACGTTGCGGATGAATTCGCGGCGGTAATTGCTGCAGTTTGAACAGCGGTACCGCGTCCGTTGGACCAGATCACGTTCCAGCCCGGAACAGCATTAGTAAATTTCGCACAAACTACCAGGTCGGGGTCCTGCAGGTTGAAGACCGTTTTCGGATCGGTGCAGTTGCCTGCGAAAGTATCGAGCGTCACAGGGCCGGCCTGTGGGGTTGGGTTGAAAAAGTTGAAAGACGGAGACAGGACGCGGTAGGACGCGGCTGTCGTGTTGGCAGTTTTATCGATAATCGTGTTTTTATTAACAGGCGCTGTGGGAGCAGACGCCGAACCAATAAAGAGGGGGAGGGCCAGGAGCGCCCCTACAACCACAAAGACCGCGAGGAGTGCATAGCGCGGTCGTTTGCGACAGGTATCGGGATCAGAGGGCCAAGCATTAGTCATTCTGGGTTTCTCCTTGAGGACTAATTCGGATGTCTCATGCAGAAGAGACTCGGGTACAGTTGCCCGAATTAAAAACGGAAGAACTTATCGCCGGAAATGGTCTGCGAATATTTCTACAGCGGCTTTAGCTTGAAAAGGCTCGGATACTACAGGCTTGAAGATCTACCCAGCCGATAGTTAGCAAGAAGCTCTGTGGAGTGGACCAGCAAAGTAACGATCCACTAGCTTTCAGCGCGGAGGTCCCGCGACATAGCTCAAAAAAGCGGGGGATGTAATAGTCCATTTTGCCCCAAACGTCAAATTGCATTTCGATTATATTTTTGTTCCGACACCGAAAATTGCTGTTGACACCACGGTCCAATCAGAGAAAATTTGCGTTTTCTTCCTGGCATCTATCTCAATGACTCAAAGAACGTTTTTTGTTACAGGCGGCGCCGGATTTATTGGTTCTGCATTTGTTCGTCTGGTGCTCGACGAGTTTGCCGAGTGCCGCATCATGAATTTTGACGCACTGACCTACGCGGGTAATCCAGACAATCTCGAAGGACTCGATCCTGCTCGCCATCGTTTCGTTTGTGCAGACATCGCCGACCGCGAAGCCGTGCTTGCAAACCTCCCGGAGAACACGGACTTCATCGTCAACTTCGCCGCTGAATCGCACGTGGACCGCAGCATAACTTCCGCTGAACAGTTTCTGCGCACAAACATCATCGGCACACAGGTATTGCTCGACGCGGCGCGCGCGCAAGGCGTGAGACGTTTCGTGCAGATCTCGACTGATGAAGTGATGGGAAGCCTGCCGGAAACAGGCGAAGAATTTTTTACTGAAGATTCGCCGTTCGCGCCTAACAGTCCTTATGCTGCTTCGAAGGCCGCGGCAGAACATCTCGTACGCGCGGCGCACCACACTTTCGGTCTTGACACTGTTGTCACTCGTTGCGGCAATAATTACGGACCACGCCAGTTTCCCGAAAAGTTCCTGCCTCTGGCGCTCGCGAACGCATTTAACGACGAGTCGATTCCGGTTTATGGCGATGGGATGAATGTGCGCGACTGGATCTACGTCGAAGATCACTGTCGAGCGATTCTCGCGGCGCTTGAAAACGGTCGTTCCGGTGGCGTCTACAACATCGGCGCGCGAAATGAACGGCGGAATATCGAGGTCGTTGAAGGATTGCTGGATGCGGTTGGAAAACCACGCAACTTGATAAAGTTTGTGAAAGATCGTCCCGGACACGACCGGAGATATGCCATCGATCCGTCGCTGGTTGAGTCAGAACTCGGTTGGCGACCGCGCGAAACGTGGGAGTCGGGTCTGAGGAAAACGATCGACTGGTATCGCGAGAACAGACGCTGGATCGAGAAAATCAGAAGCGGCGCGTATCGCGAGTATTACAAAGCACAGTATGGAGCCGAGGTCACAGCCGATTGAAAATTCTGATAACTGGCGCAAGGGGTCTGGTTGGGCACGCACTCGTCGAACATTGTTCGGCAAGCGGCGATGAGGTTCTGAGTTACGATCACCAGTCGCTGGATATCGCTGACGCGGATGCAGTTGAGAGAACTATCGTGCGCGATCGACCGGATGCAGTGATCAATTGCGCGGCGTGGACCGACGTTGACGGCTGTGAAACGAATGCCGAGAGAGCGCGCCAGGCGAATTCGCTTGGACCGGAAAACCTCGCGCGCGCGAGTCGCAAGGCAGATGCGGTCTTGATCACGATCTCGACTGACTACGTTTTCGACGGGCAGAAAGAAGGTTTCTACACGCAACGCGACCAGCCTGTGCCGATCAGTGTTTACGGAAAGTTCAAGCTCGAAGGTGAGCGAAAGGCGCAGGAAGCGCATGCGCGGACGATCGTCGTGCGCACGGGTTATATTTTCGGTCTGCATGGGAAGAATTTTTTGAGTAACGTGATCGTGCGGGCCGCGCGTGGTGAAAAGTTGAAGGCGATTAACGACTACTGGGGAACGCCGACGTACGGGCGCGATCTCGCGATCCGGCTGCGCGAGCTGGCGGTTATGGATCTGCCGGGCGTGTATCACGTCGTTAATTCAGGTGAAGGTGCGACTTTCGAAACGTTCACTTTGGAGGCGTTTCGGCTGGCCGGATTTAGTCCGGACATGGTAGAAGTTGTGGCGGGTGATTCGCTTGGGAGGCCTGCTCCCCGCCCGCGCAATTCGAGATTGAAGTGCTTGTTGTCAGAAGCAGTTGGATTGTCGCCATTGCCCCCCTGGCAGGAAAGCCTGGCCCGCTACGTTGGAGAGCGGAAATAGGTCCGATAAGCAATATAGGACATATAGGACCTATAAAGGTTTCCGAGTGTCTGTTATTATTTGCCCCTCTATTTTTATTTGAAAGCCGGAACAAAAGATGTCGCAAGATAACCGTTTAATGTCGATCCCCGCGGTCGAACGCTCCCTCGACCGTCCGCTCAGCGATATTGGGCAGGTCAGGTCGTATGGGCCGGCGGCCAGCGAACCCAGTCAGCTCCGTGATTACCTGTTCGTTGTGCTGAAGCGGAAGTGGCTGATCCTCAGTCTGTGCCTGGTCGTTACCTCGCTCGTTGCGGTCCAGATGTTTCGCCAACCCTCGATTTACGAGGCGGCAGCGACCATCCGCATCGAGCCGAGAAGCAAGAACATTCTCCAGAGCAGAGACTTCGTGATCAACGCCCAGCCTGATGCGAATTTCTGGGGTACGCAAATCAAGCTGCTTCAGAGTCCGGCACTCGCCCGGCAGGTCGCTCTGACTTTAAACCTTCAGAACGATCCGAAGTTCTTCGGCAGCCAGGCGCAGGGAGGAATCTTCACGGCATTGCGCCGGATGGTTTCGACCGAAAGTAAGCCTAAACCTTCTCCGGTTGCTCCCGGCGGGCTTGAAGTGGTCGGGCAGGCACAACTCCGCGACGATCCTTTGAGTCCTGAAGAGCTGGCCGCTCTCGAACCTTACGAAGATGCGATCATCGGCGCGGAAAAAGTCGAAGGCATCGTCGGCACAAATCTGTTCGTCATTAAATACCAGCACACTGATCCGGAGATGGCCCAGAAAGTGGCCAACGCGCTCGCCGAAGTGTTCAAAGCCAACAACATCGAGCGAGCAAACATGACTTCGTCAAATGCCGGAGAACTCCTCGCCCGTGAGATTGCTTCGCTTCAGGAGAAGATCAGGCAAGACCAGGAAGAGTTGTTCAACTTCGCGCGCGATCGCGGACTGCCGCCGACGATGGATGCTGCCCTCAACGTTGAAGCACAGCGTCTTGCGGATTTAAGCAAGCAGGTGCTCGAAGCGGAAAACCGTCGGAAGAATGCGGAAGCGGTTTATCTGAACGCGAAGAACTCCACCGATGTGCTTTCGATTCCGGACGTGCAGAAGTCGAGTCGTATCGTGAGCATCCAGGAACGAATTTCGGGGCTCGAGGAAAAGAAGGCAGCCCTCGCCGTGACCTACACGAAGGAATGGCCGGAATACAAACGAACCGAAATGGCCATCAAGCGGCTCGAGGGTGAACTGCAAAAGGCCATCCAGGAAACGGTCAACTCCCTCAAGGCGCAATGGGAAGCAGCGCAGAGTCATGAAGCAGGTGTGCGCCAGAGATACGAGCAACAGCGCGGCACGACCAACCAGCAAACACGCGATCAGATCGAAATGGCCGCGTTCGCGCAAAGGCTCGAGACCAGTAAGCAGTATTTGAACACGTTGCTCCAGAAACAACGCGAAGTTCAGATCGCGCAAGGCGATCCGGGCAGCGACGTAAACATTGAAAACTACAGCCGCGTGCCGAGATCGCCGGTCGGACCAGCGCGCCTGCGTAACGTTATGATCGCGCTGGCGCTGTCGCTCGTCGCGGGAATCGGTCTCGCGTTCCTGCTTGATTTCCTTGACGACACGGTGAAGTCGCTCGACGACGTCGATCGTTACATTCACCTGCCTGCACTCGCGATGATTCCGGCAGGCGCCGGCAATCCGCGTTTGAAAGGACTGCCGCAAGCTCGCCCCGGACCTGGAGAAAGTACGGCCCTCGCGATGATCGACGATGTGAGATCGCCGATTGCTGAGTCGTACCGTCACTTGAGAACGTCGCTGCTGCTCTCGTCGGCAGGCCAGCCTCCGAAGACGATTCTCGTCACGTCAAGCCAGCCTTCGGAAGGCAAGACGACGACTGCGATCAACACCGCGTTCATGCTCGCGCAAACGGGTGCTGAAGTTTTGATCATCGATTGCGACTTGCGGCGGCCGCGTTTGCACACGCAGTTTGAGGTTACTAATTCAAGAGGCCTGACAACGTGGCTTTCAGGTGAGAAGGATCTCAACAACATCCTTCAAGTGTGCTCGAAGCAGCCGAACTTGAAGATCCTGACGTCGGGACCGGTGCCGCCGAATCCGGCGGAGTTGCTGGGATCGGAAGAGATGCGCAGGCTGCTGGCGCAGTTGAGCGAACGCTTCGCACACATCATCATCGATTCGCCGCCGGCGATTTCGTTTACTGATGCGTCGATTCTTTCGACGATGGTTGACGGCGTGATGCTGGTGGTCCATGGCGGGCGCAGCTCTCGTGCGGTGGTGCGCCGGGCGAAGCAGCAGTTGCTTGACGTTGGCGCGCACATCTTTGGCGTGGTGTTGAATAACGTCAGGATGGAAACGCAGGACTACTATTATTCGGGTTACTACTCGAACTATTACTCGACCGACGCAGAAGGCGGCCGAGGTGCTTCCGCGGGTGAAACCGCCTGACATGCGGCTCCTAACGGAGCCGCCAACGTTTGGGTAATTCGGGCTATAAACATGTTGCTCCTCCGGAGCAAAACTCGGAGTGCTCCGGAGGAGCACAATGTTTATAGCTTTTCGCGTTTAAGATTTTGCGCTCCAACGGAGCGCAATGTGCGTAACGCTCCACCTACTCTCCGCATTCTATGAACGTCCCGTTGTTGGATCTCAAGGCGCAGTATGCCGCGCTGCGAGACAGCTTGCACCAGGCAGTTGAACGTGTGATGGATTCACAGCGCTTCGTCCTCGCCGACGAAGTGCGCGCACTCGAAACCTCCATCGCCGATTACTGCAACTCAAAACACGCGATCGCCTGTGCCTCAGGCTCAGACGCACTGCTGCTTGCCTTAATGGCACTCGACATCAAGGCCGGGGACGAAGTTATCACCACACCGTTTTCGTTCTTCGCAACTGCTGCCGCAGTCACTCGACTTGGAGCCCGACCGGTCTTGGTCGACATCGATCCGCGCACCTACAACATCGACGCTTCACGCGTCGCTGACGCTGTTACAAGCCGCACAAAGGCCATCATGCCCGTTCATCTCTACGGCCAATGCGCGGAGATGGATCCACTGCTCGCTCTCAGCGAACGTCACGGAATTCCGATCGTAGAAGACGCTGCACAGGCGATCGGCGCCACGGATCGGGATCGACGAGCGGGTTCGATGGGTTTGATCGGATGCTTCAGTTTCTATCCGACGAAGAATCTCGGCGGCGCAGGCGACGGTGGGATACTGACAACCAACGACGACCAGATGCGAGATCGTCTCCGCCGGCTTCGCACGCACGGCGGCGCAAACGAATACGAGCATACGGAAGTCGGTATCAACAGCCGTCTCGATGAATTACAGGCCGCGGTGCTGAACGTGAAGTTTCCGAGTTTGGACCAATGGTCGGAAGAGCGCGCGCGAAAAGCAGCCGCATACTCGCAGATGCTTCACGACGCGCAGTTGAGTTTCAAACTCATCACGCCGCACGTCAGAACTGATGCGCGCCATATTTTTCACCAGTACGTTATTCGCGTTCCCGGAAATCGTGACGCTCTTGCCGAGCACCTGAAGCAGCACGGCGTCGGCACAAAGGTTTACTACCCGATTCCCTTGCACCGGCAGCAATGTTTTTATTACCTGGGTTACAATGACGGCGATTTTCCCGAGGCTGAAAGCGCGGCACGCGAGACTCTAGCGTTGCCTGTCTATCCCGAATTGACCGAAGCACAACAGTCGTACGTCGTCGACGCAATCAAGAGTTTTCAGCCCTGAGAACCCGATTGATGCCACTGAAGCTCACTATCATCACTCCATCGTTCAACCAGGGCCGCTTTCTGGAAGAGACTATCCTGTCTGTCTTCAACCAGGGTTACCAGCCGCTCGAATACATCGTGATCGACGGCGGCAGCACCGACGAAAGCGTCTCGATCATCCGTCGCTACGAAGATCGACTCGCCTACTGGGTGAGTGAAAAAGATCGCGGGCAGGTACACGCAATCAACAAAGGCCTGGAACGTGCCACCGGCGACATTCTTGCGTTCATCAACAGCGACGACGTTTATCTTCCCGGCGCGTTCAACGCAGTGATGGCTCACTTCAACGACAACCCCGAAAGCAAGTGGGTTTGCGGCGACACGCTCATGTTTGGCGAAGGACACGAGACCCGGATGATCCATGCCGTAGTGCCGCGTTCCGCTGCGCACTGTTTGTCGTGGGCCTATCGCGCTCCGCAACCGGGACACTTCTGGCGGACCGAGCTCATCCGTGAGGGTTTTCAGGAGCGCTGGAACTACGATTTCGATCACGACATGTACGTGCGTCTCCTGCTCGCCGGACACAAGTGCGACTATCTGCCGTTGCCGATGGCCGCCTACAGGCTGCACGAAGTGAGCAAGACGATTGCCGAGGGACACCGGCAGCTCGAAGAATTTGATCGCATCGCGGAGTTTTACGAGCCGCAACTGCAAGGCGTCGATCAACGCTGGTGCCGGGCGACGCGCTTTCTGCGGCTGTCTTACGCGGCGAGTGAAGCTGGTCGAAAGTCTGAAGCCGCAAGCTGGCTGGTGCGCGCGTTTGCCACGCATCCGGAAAGCGTGCTGAACAGGCCGTTCTGGGGCTGCCTGCGGCGTTTGACGTTTAGCAAGACGGCGGATTAGTTTGTTATCTTACCTTCCTTTGGAGATCACTGATTAATGTCCGAAACGAAAAGAGTACTGGTCACAGGAGCAGGCGGGTTTATAGGTCATCATCTGACGAAGTATCTCGTCGACCGCGGTTATTTCGTGCGCGGTGTTGACATCAAGGAACCGGAGTACGAACCAACGGCCGCTAACGAGTTTCTGCTTCTGGATCTTTCCGAGGCTGACAACTGTTTGCGCGCCACCGAGGGCATGGACCAGGTTTACGGTCTCGCTGCCAACATGGGCGGCATCGGCTTTATCGAAAACAACAAGGCCGTGATCGTCCGCGATAACACGTTCATCAATCTCCACACGATCGAAGCCGCGCGCATCAACGGCGTGAAACGTTATCTCTACACTTCGAGCGCGTGCATCTATCCGGGTTACAAACAGAAAGAGACTGACGTTACGCCGTTAAGAGAGGAAGACGCTTATCCCGCCGATGCTGAAGACGGTTACGGCTGGGAAAAACTCTACATGGAGCGCGTCTGCCGCCATTACACCGAAGACTTCGGGCTCGACACGCGCGTCGTGCGTTTTCACAACATCTTCGGTCCCTTAGGCACTTACGACGGCGGCCGCGAAAAATCACCGGCGGCGATCTGTCGCAAGATCGCGCTCGCTAACGACGGCGATGAGATCGAAGTGTGGGGCGACGGCGAACAAACGCGCTCCTACTGTTACATCGACGATTGTGTCGAAGGTATCTATCGCCTGATGCAGAGCGATCATCGTGAGCCGATCAATCTCGGGCAGGACAGGATGATCTCCATCAACGAGCTGGTCGACATCGTGGCAAACATCGCAGGCAAGAAGATCGGCAAGCGCTACGATCTGACGAAGCCGCAGGGAGTCAGGGGTCGCAACAGCGACAACACGCGTTTGCGTGAAGTGTTGAAGTGGGAGCCGTCGATCTCTCTTGAAGATGGATTGACGACCACGTATCACTGGATCGCCGGCGAGCTGGCGAAACAGCACGAAGGTGAGAAAGCACTCGTAAGCAGTTCATGAAGCGGCCCGGTTTTCGACAAGAGCTGGAGTTTGGATTGATCGTGGGCGCGGTGTTTGGCGCCCTCGGTCTTTGGTGGTTGTATCGTGGAAAGTTTGCGACGGCTGCGTCGGTTCTGACCATCGTCGGTTCGGCGCTAATTCTCTTCGGTCTACTTGCTCCACGCGTGCTGGTTGGACCACGCAGGGCGTGGATGAAACTCGCCGAGGGCATGGCTTACGTTTCCAGCCGCGTGATCCTGGCGTTGATCTTTTTCCTGGTGCTGACTCCGATTGGATTGGTAAAGCGAGCGATGGGTTGGGATCCGCTGCATCGCCGCGCGGCATCGCGTGATTCCTTCTGGCTGCCGTATCCGGAGCGCCAGCGCGATCCGCGTCATTACGAAAAGATGTATTGAGCCGCGGGTGAACGCGGATAAACGCAAATCAGAAATTGTTTTTTGAGGTATGTCGAAAGTACAAGTAGTAAGCGAACTCTGGCAGTTCATGAGAGAGAACAAGAAGCTCTGGCTCGCGCCGATCATTATCACGCTTGTGCTTGTCGGTGTGTTGCTGGTGCTGGCCAAGGGTTCCGCCATCGCCCCTTTCATCTACACCCTCTTCTAATTCCGGTGGTAAGCATTCTCGGAATATCGGCGTTCTATCACGACTCAGCCGCGTGTCTCGTCGTCGACGGCGAGATCGTGGCGGCGGCGCAGGAAGAACGCTTCACGCGCGTCAAGCACGATCACCGTTTTCCGCTGCACGCCGCGCGTTACTGCCTGGCTGAAGCCGGTATCTCCGCCGAACAACTCGACTTCGTCGGCTTCTACGACAAGCCGCTGCTCAAATTCGATCGACTGCTCGAGACTTATCTCGACTATTCGCCCGCGGGTTTCAGCTCATTCCTGAAATCGATGCCGCTCTGGATGACTGAAAAACTCTGGATGCCGGATCTTATTCGCACTGAACTCGCAAAAACCGGCGGCGAAGACAACGAGCGCAAGGCCAAAAAGCTGGGCCGCAAATTTAATTGGAAACTGCTCTTCGGCGATCATCACGAGAGCCACGCTGCGAGCGCGTTTTATCCGTCGCCGTTCGAGGAAGCGGCGATACTCACGATCGACGGCGTTGGTGAGTGGGCCACCAGTTCGATCGGCATTGGAAAAGGAAACGAGCTAACGCTGTTGCAGGAGCTTCGGTATCCAAACAGTCTTGGACTGCTCTACAGCGCGTTCACTTACTACACGGGATTTAAGGTCAACAGTGGTGAGTACAAGGTGATGGGTCTCGCGCCGTATGGCGAACCGAAGTACGTAGACGCGATCAAAGATCGACTCCTGGAAGTGAGAGACGACGGAAGCTTGAAACTAAACCAGGACTACTTCAACTACTCGCAGGGCCTGCGGATGACGAACGGCGCGTTTGACAAGCTGTTTGGTGGACCACCGCGAGAGCCGGAGTCGGAGATTACGCAACGTGAGATGGACCTCGCGCGCAGTATTCAGGTGATCACGGAAGAAGTGATGTTGAAGATGGCCCATCACGTTCGTCGCGAGACAGGAATGAAGAATCTGTGTCTGGCGGGCGGCGTGGCGTTGAACTGCGTTGCGAATGGACGAGTGTTGAAGGAAGTTCCGTTTGACGAGATCTGGATTCAACCGGCGGCCGGTGATGCGGGTGGTTCGCTTGGCGTCGCGCTTGCGATCTGGCACCGGTACTTGGGAAAGCCGCGAACGCCGTCGGGCGATGCGATGAAGGGTTCGTATCTTGGACCACGCGACAGTGATGAAGAGATCGAAAGGTTTCTGCGGTTGAATAATATTGCTTACACGAAGTATTCGCGTGAGGAGTTACCTGAAGTTGTTGCAAAGCTTTTAGCTGCTGGGAAGGTTGTTGGGTTGCACCAGGGGCGGATGGAGTTTGGGCCACGCGCGCTGGGAAATCGCAGCATCATCGGCGACGCGCGTTGTGCGGAGATGCAGTCGGTGATGAACTTGAAGATCAAGTTTCGCGAGAGTTTTCGACCGTTCGCGCCGAGCGTGCAGCGTGAGTATTTGTCAGAGTGGTTTGAGCTGGATGTTGATAGTCCGTACATGCTGATCGTCGCGGATGTGGCGCAGCAGAAACGTGTCGCCCTCGATGGCAACGATGCGCACGGCTTTGAGAAGCTCAGAGTGAAGCGATCTGAAATCCCGGCGGTGACGCACGTCGACGGCACGGCGCGGGTCCAAACCGTCACGCGCGAAACGAATCCGTTGTACTGGGAGATCATCGAGGCATTTCGAAAGCGTACCGGCTGCCCCGTGATCGTGAACACGAGCTTCAACGTCCGCGGCGAGCCGATCGTCTGCACTCCAGAAGATAGCTATCGTTGCTTCAGGAAGACCGGGATGGACTATTTAGTCCTGGAGACTTTTGTTTTGAGCAAGGCTGGACAGGATTAGCAAGATTAACATGATTTACAGGATTAAGATTTACATGTAAATCCTGTTAATCTTGTAAATCCTGTCAAACCAACCATCGATGAGCATGAAGGTTAGTGTTGTTGTACCTGTGAGAGACGAGGAGAAGTCGATCCGCGAGCTGCTCGACAGCCTGCTCGCGCAGACGCGTCCTCCCGACGAGATCGTGATCACTGACGGTGGTTCAACCGACGCGACGCCGCAGATCATCGAGGAATACATTCGCCGAGGAGCACCGGTACGACTGATTCGCGCAGGCGCAGCGTTACCGGGAAGAGGACGGAATCTGGGCGCCGCGCAGGCGAGTTACGAATGGTTGGGCTTCACTGATGCAGGCATTCGACTCGAAAACGACTGGCTTGAGAAGCTCGTGGCGAAAGCAAAGGAAAACGAATCGATCGACGTGGTCTATGGCTCATGGCTACCGGTGACCGACACGTTTTTCAAACAGTGCGCAGCGATCGCCTACGTGCCGCCGCCGTCGCTGCACGACGGAATCATGATCCGCCCACGCTTTATCGCCTCGACGTTGTTACGCCGTGAAGCATGGCGCACGGTCAACGGTTTTCCCGAAGATCTGCGCTCCGCTGAAGATCTCATCTTCATGGATCGCGTCGAGCGCGCGGGCTACAGTTTTGTTCACGAACCACGCGCCGTCGTCCACTGGGATCTGCGCCCGACGCTCGGCGCCACGTTCAAGCGATTCCTTATTTACTCTCGCAACAACATCCGCGCAGGACTGTTTCGCCAGTGGCAACGCACGATCCTGATCCGTTACGGCGTTTTGGTCGCACTCGCCGTCGCCGCATTAATTATCAAACCCTCATGGATATGGTTTCCGATCGGCGCGTGGTTGCTGATGCTCGTCGCGCGTGCGGCAGTTTCGATCAGGCGCAACGCGCACGTGTATCCTGCCTCGCTGCTTCAAAACCTGATGCGCGGCGTGATGGTGATGTCGTTACTCGCCGTGCTCGACGCGGCCGCAATCATCGGCAGCATCCAGTGGCTATTGCTCGACAGTTTTCGCTGGAGCAAAAAAACTCCAGTGGAGGCCGGCAATGGCGCTTGAAGGCCGTCGGGTCCTCTTCATCTCCTACAACGGAATGCTTGATCCACTCGGGCAAAGCCAGGTGCTTCCATACCTGCGCGAGCTGGCGAAGCGCGGCGTGCAGTTTACGTTGCTGAGTTTCGAACGCGCGAAGGCGTTTGAGCCTGCGGGTGCCGCGCAATGCGAGCAGCTTCGAGAGACGCTCGCGTCACAAGGCATCGAGTGGCACTGGCTGCGTTATCATCAACGCCCTTCCGTGCCCGCAACGATCTTCGACGTGTTTGTTGGCTTACGCAAAGCAAGTTCGCTCGTCAAGCGCAACAAGATCGAGATGGTCCATGCACGCGGTCACATTCCCGCCACGATCGCACTCGGGCTGAAGATGGGTTTTCAAACGAAGATGATCTTTGACATCCGCGGTTTGATGGCGGAAGAGTACGTCGATGCGGAACACTGGCGCGAAGGCGGCATTCCGTATCGCATCACCAAAGCCACTGAGCAACGCATACTTGCTTCAACTGACGCTGTCGTAACGCTCACCGAACGCATCTGGCCCATCATCCGGGAGTGGGAAGGACTGCGCGGTCGCGACGTACATCACGAAGTGATCCCATGTTGCGTCGATCTTTCGTTGTTTAAGTTTAGCGAAGAAGATCGCGCGCGCCGCCGTGCAGAGCTTGGCCTCGGCGATCGGTTCACGATGGTCTACAGCGGTTCGCTCGACGGCTGGTATCTAACGGAGAAGATGGCCGACTTCTTCGCGAGCTTTCTCAAACAGCGCACCGGTGCACACTTGCTGTGGCTGACGACGGGCAACCATGATCGTGTAAAAGAGTTGATGAAAGCACGAAACGTCGATCCGCAGAATTTCAGCGTTCGGTCGATTGCGTCGGCCGACGTTCCTTCGTACCTTGCCGCCGCGGATGCAGGGCTCGCGTTCATCAAGCGCTGCATCTCGAAGATTGCATCGTCGCCGACAAAGAACGGAGAGTATCTCGCGTGTGGCTTGCCGTTGATCATAAACGCCGGTGTCGGCGATTCTGATTCGCTGATCAACGACTGGAAAGCCGGAGTTTTAATCGAGGAGTTCAGCGAAGAACAGTTTGCGGAAGCGGGACGCGGGATCGAAAAGATGGTCCGTGATGCAGATGCCAGACAAAAGGCACGCGCGGTGGCGGAAAGGCTTTTCGATTTAAATGCGATCGGGGCGCCCCGATATGCGTCGCTTTACGAAAGAGTATTAGCCGCGGATTCTCACGAATAAACGCGGATCCTGTATACTGAAAATCCTTTTAATCTTATGAATCTTCTAGCAATAATGCCTGCGCTTTACGATACCTCGCCGAGCCAGCGTTATCGCCTCGAGCAATGGGAACCTCTGCTCCGCGAACGCGGCGTGCAGATCACTTACGCGCCGTTTGAAGACGAAGAGCTGCACGCGCTCCTCTACAAGCCCGGCTTGATGGGGAAGAAACTCGAGCGCGTCACGCGCGCGCTGGGCCGGAGGATGTCGTTAGTCAAAAGCGTCAGAGACTACGATCTGGTCTATATTCTGCGCGAGGCCGCGCTGCTTGGACCGCCCGTGTTTGAACGACTGATCCATCAACGCGGCGTGCCGATCGTCTTCGACTTCGACGACGCGGTCTTTGTCTCCTACAAGAGCCCTTCAAACGGTTACCTGAGCTATTTAAAGTTCGCGTCGAAAACAAAAACGATCTGCCGCATGGCGTCGCACGTGATGGCCGGCAATCCCTATCTCGCCGACTACGCGCGACAGGTAAACGATCACGTGACCGTAATCCCGACGACGATCGACACTGACAAATACCAGCCGCCCGCGCGAAAAGACTCTTCCGGCCCGCCCGTCATTGGTTGGACCGGAAGCTACAGCACTGTCCAGCACCTCGACACACTCCGCGGCGCACTGAAAAAACTCGCCGCACGAGAATCGTTTCGTCTGCGTGTTATCGGCACGCCAACTTACGAATGCGCACCCATCGACGTTGAAGCAATGCAGTGGCGCGCAAACACCGAACTCGATGACCTGAGCGCGATCGACATCGGCGTCATGCCTCTTCCGGACGATCGCTGGAGCAAAGGCAAGTGTGGATTGAAGGCGTTGCAGTTCATGGCGCTCGGCATTCCGACTGTTTGCTCTCCCGTCGGCGTCAACAGCGACATCATTCAGGACGATGAGAACGGATTTCTCGCGGGCACTGAAGACGAGTGGGTTGATAAACTCAGCCGCCTGATTCGTTCGCACGAGCTGCGGCAACGTCTGGGCCAGGCCGGACGAGTTACTATCGAAGAGAAATACTCAGCCAAAACACAGTCGCCCCGTGTCTACGAAATCTTCAAATCCGTGCTTCGCGATGCAAAAGTTCCGTCAGTGGCCCAATCGCAATCGGCAGCCACGGAGAATCGCGGGTAACCGCTTTGAACCAGGAGGGATTGTTGGAAAAAGCTAACGTACTGGTAACTGGTGGCGCCGGTTTTATCGGCTCGCACCTCGTTGATGCGCTCGTCGAGAAAGGACATCGCGTTCGTGTTCTCGATGCGCTTGTTTCGCAGGTACACGGCGAGAATGCCGCACCTGCGTATTTGAACTCAGAGGCCGAATTCATCTCAGGCGACGTTTGCGATCGTGAAGTAGTCGATCGGGCGCTCGAAGGGATCGACGTAGTTTTCCATGAAGCGGCTGAAGTCGGCGTGGGCCAGTCGATGTACGAGATACATCGATACGTGCGCGCGAACGATCTCGGCACGGCTGTGTTGCTCGAAGCGATTCTCGCGCGCAGGCCGCAGATCAAGAAGATCGTGGTCGCGTCGTCGATGTCGATCTACGGTGAAGGCGCGTACACGTGCGAGACCTGCGGCCCGATGGCGCCACAGATCAGGCCCGCATCGCAACTGCTCGAACGGCGCTGGGAAGTTGAATGTCCGAAGTGTGGTAAGAACCTCGCGCCGGCGCCGACGACTGAAGAGAAGCCGCTGTTTCCAACGTCTGTTTACGCAGTTACAAAACAGGACCAGGAACAGTTTTGTCTCGCCGTCGGCCGTTCGTATGGCATACCCGCGGTCGCTCTGCGTTACTTCAACGTCTATGGAACGCGGCAAGCGCTCTCGAATCCTTACACAGGCGTGTGTGCGATCTTCTCCGCGCGGCTGCTGAATAAAAATCGCCCGTTGATCTTTGAAGACGGCGAACAGACGCGCGACTTCGTACACGTCAGCGACATCGTGCAAGCCAACTTACTCGCGCTCGAAACCGACCGCGCCGATTACCAGGCGATCAATGTCGGCACTGGTCGATCGACATCGATCCGAACGGTGAGCCGTCTGCTGGCGGAAGGTCTGGGACTGGATCTCGAACCCGAGATCGTGAGTAAGTATCGCGAAGGCGACATACGTCATTGCGTGTCAGACATCTCGAAAGCGAAGTCGTTACTTGGTTACGAACCTCAAGTCACGCTCGAGCGTGGAATTCCGGAACTTCTGTCATGGGTCCGCGCGCAGGCGGCGAAGGACCAGGTTGCCAGCGCCACGGCTGAACTCGAAAGCCGGCAGTTGGTCCGATAAGACGGGCCGCGGATTTACGCGGATTTACGCAGATCCAGATAAAAATCTGTGTAATCTGCGTAATCTTTGGCTAAAAACCTAAAATGCAGAAAACAAGCAGAGCGCGTTTGCTGGTGCTGGCTTTTTTCGCGGTGTTGCCCTCCTTTCTAAAACGCCCCTTTTATCGCTGGTTCTTTGGATACAAAATCGGCAAACGCGTTTCGATCGGCGTCAGCATCATCGACGCGGGCGAGTGCAGCATCGCCGACGACGTGCAGATCGGTCACTTCAACGTCGTCACGCGCGTGCAGAAACTCGTGATCAAGGATCACGTTCGCATCGGGCATCTCAACATCATTCGCGGCGGTGCAGAAGTGAGTTTGGGGCGTTACTGCGAGATCATGCGAATGAACGAGATCAACTCGATCCCCGAACCCGAGGTGGTGAACGAAATCGATCCCGTGTTTCTACTCGGCGATGGCAGTATCGTTACTACTGGACATAAAATCGACTTCACGGATCGGGTAGAAATCGGGCGCCGCGTCATACTCGGCGGGCGAAACTCATCGCTCTGGACGCACAATCGCCAGCGTACGATGCCGATCACTATCGGACCGCTCGTTTACATGGGTTCCGAGATACGCATGGCTCCCGGAAGCGCCGTTCCGGCCAGGTCGATCGTGGGAATCGGCTCCGTGATTACCGCGGCACTGGCGGAAGAGGGTAAACTGATCGCCGGTGTGCCTGCCAAAACCGTGAAGGAGCTGAGTTCGGAAGACCAGTTTCTGATTGAACGTAAGACTCGTCCGGATCTTCCGGATGATGTTTAGTTTTAGAGTTCCAGCTTTATGAACATACTCATTATCGCCCTGACTCTCTTTCTTTGCGGAGGCGTCATTTACCTCCTGCCGGAAGAAGCGCCAGGTGCGCTGGCTGTCTGTGCGCTCGTCTCCATACCCACGCTCCTGATTACGGCTCGCGATCACGAGTCACGAACGTTTCTCATGCGCATGTTTCTCATCGCGGTGATGGCGAGAATCATCATCGCGACGATCATTTTTATGGCGCATGGCGAGGAGTTCTTCGGGGGCGACGCCAACACTTACGACATCTTCGGACAGTCGCTACAACAGTCGTGGCATGGCAACGACTATCACGCGCAGAAGTATGCGAGCTTTGTGGCGTCGGGTGCGAGCGCGTGGGGAATGCTTTACATCGTCGCCGGTGTTTATGAGTTGATTGGTCCCAACCGGTTTGCGATCCAGTTGATCAATGCTTCGGTGGGCGCGTCGACGGCAGTGGTTGTTTTCTACACCACTCAGACGCTCTTCAATAACAGTCGCGTCTCGAAGCTGGCAGCGATTCTGGTCGCGTTTTTCCCGTCGCTGATTCTCTGGTCGTCGCAGGCGCTCAAAGATGCCGTGATCATCCTTGCGCTTGCACTTGCGATTCTCGCTACGCTGCGGCTGATGGAAAAGATCACTGTCAAGTACGTTTTGATCCTCGGTGCATGTCTCGCGGCGCTGCTGAGTTTACGTTTTTATATTTTCTACATGATGGCTGCGGCAGTGGCCGGCAGCTTCATCATGGGGATGAAGTCGTTGAATGCACAGAGCTTTATGCAGCGGTTTATTGCCGTGGGCGCGATTGGACTTGCGTTCACGTGGTTTGGAGTGCTGCGCTATGCGAGCGTGCAGTTTGATCGCTACATCAACCTGCAAATGGTGCAGATGAGCCGCATGGACCAGGCTCAGAACGCAGCCTCGGGTTTTCAAAAAGACGTCGACGTCGGAACCGCGGAGGGCGCGCTGTCTGTCATTCCGATAGGACTCATCTACTTACTGTTTGCGCCGTTTCCGTGGCAATTCCAGACCCTGCGACAGAGCATCACGCTGCCGGAGATGGTCATCTGGTGGTTCTCGTTCCCGTTACTTGTGCTGGGTTTGTGGTACTCGATCAAACATCGACTGAGACAGGTGTCGCCGATTGTGATCTTCACGACGATGCTGACGCTTGCGTATTCGCTGTTTCAGGGAAACGTCGGTACGGCTTACCGGCAGCGTTCGCAGCTACTCGTTTTCTATTTCATATTCGTCGCAGTCGGGGCGGTGATCCTGAAAGAGAGAGCTGAAGACAAGCGACGGCAGCAACAGCTTGCGAAACAGGAATTGAAGGAGCTCCAGGCCGCCCGCGTAATGGCCCGCCGCAAAGCCGCGGTCTAATCATGGTAATCGTGTAAATCCTGTCAAGGGATTTACCTGTAAATCTTATGTGCGGCATCGTAGGAATCATTAACAACGACGACAAACCGGTCGACGAGCAGTTGCTCTCGCGGATGTGTGACGCGATCCGTCATCGCGGTCCCGACGAAAATGGTTTCTACGTCAAAGGTCCGGTCGGCCTTGCGATGCAGCGCCTCGCGATCATCGATCTCAAAGGCGGACAGCAACCGATCCACAATCACGATCGCAGTTCGTGGATAGTTTTCAACGGCGAGATCTACAACTATCTCGAGCTCCGCGCGAAGCTCGAAAAACTCGGCCACGCGTTCTACACCAACAGCGACACCGAAGCGATCGTCCACGCTTACGACGAATACGGTGTCGACTGCCCGAAACACCTGCGCGGCATGTTTGCATTTGCCATCTGGAATGAGCGCACGCAGGAACTGTTTCTCGCCCGCGATCGCGTTGGTAAAAAGCCTCTGCTATATGCCCACGTCAACGGCAAGTTGATCTTCGGTTCGGAATTCAGCGCGCTGTTGTTGCACCCTGACGTGAGTCGAGAGATTCAACCGGAAGCGCTTGATTACTACCTCTCGTTCATGTGCATTCCCGCGCCTCTGACTGCTTACAAGTCGATTCGAAAACTCGAGCCCGGTCACTGGCTGCGCTGGCGCAAAGGCGAAATTGAGACGCAGCGTTACTGGCAGCCCGACTTCACGAAGAAGCTCGACATCAGCGAGGAAGAAGCGGGCGAACGCACGGTCGAGATCCTGCGCGAAGCGGTGCGCGTGCGTTTGATGTCGGAAGTTCCGCTCGGTGCTTTTCTTTCGGGCGGTATCGATTCGAGCGCCGTTGTTGCATTGATGAGCCAGGAATCGAGCGAGCGAGTGAAGACGTTTTCGATCGGCTTCGAGGAACAGGATTTCAGCGAGCTTCATCACGCGCGACGCATCGCCGAACACGTCGGCGCCGATCATCATGAGTTCATCGTTCGACCTGATGCGGTTGAAGTGTTGCCCGTGCTCGTCGAACACTACGGCGAGCCTTACGCGGATTCATCCGCAGTGCCGACTTACTACGTCGCGCGCGAAACGCGAAAGCACGTCACGGTTGCGTTGAATGGTGATGGCGGCGATGAATCGTTCGCAGGTTACGAGCGATACATCGCGATGGGACTGACTGAGAAGTATCGTCGCGTGCCGTCGTTTCTGCGTGAGTCGGTGATCAAAGAGACTGTCAACCTGATCCCGAGCTCGCCGGCGAAGCGCAGTCGAGTGAAATCAGCAAAGCGTTTGCTGGAAGCGGTTTCACTTCCGCGAGTCGATCGCTATGCACACTGGGTCAGTGTATTCAACGAACAGACCAAGCAGCCGCTCTACTCCGACGATTTCAGGGAGCAGACGCAGGAAGTAAATCCGAACGGATTGCTGGCCGAGTGGTTCAAACGCGCGAACGGCATCGGCATTCTCGATGCGATGTTGCTGACGGACCAGATGACGTACTTGCCGAATGATCTACTCGTGAAAGTCGACATCGCAACGATGGCAGTTTCACTCGAGGCACGTTCACCGTTTCTCGATCATCACGTGATCGAGTTTGCGGCGAGTTTGCCGCAGCATTTGAAGCTCAGACGTTTGACGAGCAAGTATCTTTTGAAGAAAGTGTTGCGCAAACTGCTTCCGAGCGAGAACCTCAATCGCAGAAAGATGGGGTTTGGAGTTCCGATTGGGCACTGGTTCCGTGGCAAGATGCAGCCGTTTCTGCGCGAGGTTGTGCTTTCTGAGAAAGCAATGCGGCGTGGGTTGTTCAAGCCGGAGCAAGTGAAGCAGTTGATCGAGCTGCACACGCGCGGCGAGCGTGATTATTCGCATCAGCTCTGGACGCTGTTGATGCTCGAGTTGTGGTTCAACCGTTTTATTGATTCTCACTAGCATGCAGGCGCCTCGAAGGATCGAAGAATCTCCGACTCAGTGGATCCGGAACATGGATCCGCGTGCAGAGAAGACGTTGCGCGCGTGTGCGGCGTGTGGGTCGAGCTCGTCGCGTCCGCTCGGCGAGAGGCATGGGTTCTCGGTGGTTGTTTGTCGCGATTGCTCGACGGTGTACACGCCTTTCTCGCCGTGGTATTCGAGCGAGCTCTACTACGAGAGTTATTACAGGGACGAGAGTCTTTCGCCGCCGCCGTTTGTGCAGACGCGACTGGAAGAGATCACGGCGGAGTTTGCGCCTTATCGAGAGACGAACAGGCTGCTCGACATCGGATGTGGCGCCGGAAACTTGTTGATGGCGGCGCGAAAGAATGGTTGGAATGCGCAGGGGCTCGATGTTTCGGCGAATGCGGCGAAGCATGTGCGCGAGCTTGGGTTTGAAGTGTTCCAAGGTGAGCTGGCAGAGGCACAGTTTCCGGCCGCGTATTTTGATGTGATCACGGCGGCGGAGTTTTTGGAACACTTGCCTGAGCCTCGCGCGGTGTTGATGGAGATCGCGCGGTTGCTTCGTCCGGGTGGACTGCTGTGGACGACGACGCCGCATGCGCGTGGTTTGTCGGCGAGGGTGCTTGGAGTGAAGTGGCGCTGCATTTGGCCGCCGGAGCATCTACAGCTATTCTCAGCCGGTGGTTTGAAGTCGTTGCTTGTTGACGTTGGTTTCCGCGACATACGCGTGCAGACGACGGGCGGAAATCCGATGGAGATCCTGCATGCAATGGGCGGGAAGAAAGACGCGCCCAAAACCGTGGACCAGTATTTCGATCGCGTTTCCACGGGTTACCAGTTGAACGAATCTTTGATGAAGAGCCGTCCGAGGCGGGCGTTGAAAAACATCATCAACGGTGTGCTCAACTTCAGCCGCCTCGGCGATTCTTTGAAAGTTTTTGCGACGAGATAGCTGTGCGGGCGATTGATAGGACCAATCGATCTACGACCTATAGGACCTATAGGACCTATTAGCCCGCTTCGCGTGCGCTTCGTCGTGGGGCTCAGCCTGCGAAGCAGGCGCAAGCGTAAAGCCTGGGGCGTGAGCCCCAGGTAACGTTGAAATTCATCGTTGCAGCCCGCGAAGCGGGCGAAAGCTGTCGCCCGCTT
>DASTQB010000104.1:0-15292 GCA_035761985.1 Pyrinomonadaceae bacterium | reverse complement strand
TTCCGTTGCCTGCGCAAACGCGGTCATGCTGCTCGCGAGAATTCCGACCACTGCGAACAGAAACATTCTGTATCTGCTCATGTTTCCTCCTTCGATCACGTTAACCACATTCGACGGAAACGTTCGCACAAAACTGGACGATATTATTTCGCCTGCATCCGGTATCCACCGCCCCTCTTACAACGGCGCTCCTGCGAAACAGGCATGACAAAGCTATGACTAGTCCGGTGTTGCTTGAGACGAATCTACGAATGCAATCTCGACTTGCGAGGCAACGTTTGTGGGCACAGCGCCCACGCCGCTCACCGCGCGCTAGGGATAAAGCCGTTAAGTAAGAACCGGAGCGATCATCTCATCGCCTTCTTCGTGCTCGAGTGCGTGCTCGTGCGACTCGTCATGGGGAGCATGCGACACTTCGCTGATATAAAGCTGCGAGAGCAGTATGAAAACAAACGTTTGAATCAGTGCCACGAAAACGCTCAACGGCATCAGCGCGATCGGCGCAAACCACGTGTACGGTGGCGCCAGGTACGAGACCGTTAGCATCACCTTCTCATCGGCAAACAGGTTACCGAAAAGACGAATGCCGAGTGAAAACGGGCGAATCAAATTACTGATCAACTCGATCGGGAAGATCAACGGCGCGATCCACCAGATTGGACCAGCCAGGTGTTTCAGGTGTCCGAACAGACCGTTTTCAGCAATGCCGATGTAGTTGTAATAAAGGAACGAACTGATGCCGAGTGCAAACGTGACACTCGTCGCCGCCGTCGGACTCATGAACAACGGGAACAAGCCCATCAGGTTCGACACGAGAATCAGCACGGCGAATGTCATCACGACCGGGAAGTATTTCAAACCGTGTGGACCGATGATGTCTTCGATCATGTTGCGCACGGCGAGTACGCTGATCTCGAGCGTCTGCTGCGCATGGCCGGGCTCGCTTTCCGAAAGCTTGCCTTTCATGATCCAGATGATCGCAACGCTCAACAGGCACGCGATGAAGAACATAACCGTGTACCACGGGATCGCAGTCTCCGGCGTGTATGGACCAAAGGCGGCTTCGGCGCTGCTGCCGAATTTACCGAGGAACTTGTCCCAGATCGGTTTCGTGTAATTTACCTGGAATTCGTAAACAGGGTGGCCGAACCACTCGTTGACCATCTCCACGATGATCGGTGTGTGATGTGGGGCCTCTTCTGCGTGTCCGGCGGCTTCGTTCGCAGGTTCTGCAAACCAGAACATCAACTGATTTCCTCTCGATGTTTAATTGCGAAATAAAACTCTCTCAAAGCTTCGACCATGAGTGCTACAACAAAACTGGACATTCCGGCGAGGACCGCCGGCAACGATATGAGATCGAGTGTGTGGGCCGAAAAAATGACCGCGGCGATCACCACGTAGCGCAGGATAAACTGTGCAAGCCTGAAGTCGGGCACGCCGCCGTTTGCGGAAAGACGAATCGCTGCGGCGGCGGAGTTCTTCAGCCAGTTATGACTAAATAGCGCCAGTAATCCGCCGATCAGCAAACCCAGCGAGAAGCGCCACGGCGCGACGAAGACAGAGACGCCCACGGCGATGATGGTCGTTGCCGTCATGACGCGAAACACCCTGTAGTTCAGGCTTTGATCCATGCGAAGCTGGTGATTCTAACCTGCTTGGGACAGGATTCACAAGATGGGCAGGATTGACATGTAAATCATGAAAAATCACGTAATCCTGGCTAATAAGTCTTCGAACTCAGGCGAATGAACTCGAAAAGGCCGACGGCGGAGCCGAGGACGATGCCGATGATCAGGAGCCACGGATCCGTTCCGAGCCACTTATCGAGCAACCAGCCAAGCGCACAGAACGAGACGACTGACGCGAACAGCGTGATACCCGCCGCGTATGCGAATCCCGCTTTTCGGTTCTCGTCCTGATTCGCCATCGTTACCAGCTTTCGCGTGTCAGGTAGTTTTTGGGAACATCGTAGAGCAAGGCACGGCGCGAGTGGCGCATTGAGTCGTGAATAAAACAGACGTGCGTACACCAGCACGCCTTGCCGCCGTCGATCGCCTCGAGTTCTTGTTGTCGCTCGTTCGCTGACCAGAGTGCGTTGAAATCAAAGTCATGATCGGCAAGCGTCGCAAACTTCTCGCGCAGCTCGCACGCACGCACGTCGCCGTTGTAGTCAATCACGACCGCCGTCTCACCTGCGGTACACGGAAACGCCCACGGAGTTGGTTGCTGGAAGTTTGCGTGTTGCGTGCGGTAATGCGTGATGATTGAACCGGCATAGACCGCGTTCTTCACAAGACGCTTGCTCCGGTCGTCGCCGGCAAACATTCGCTCGCCGTAGCGCTTCGTCAACTTCGAAACGTGCGCGTACATGGCCGGTAGAACTTCCGGCGGCACTTGTTTGATCTGCTCGCCCACGAGCGTCTCGCCGCGAATGATATTGAAGTACTGCCCGTCGAGACGATAGTTGTCCCACATAAACTCCGAGAGCATTTCGATCTCGGTATAGTTCTCCGCGCACACGACAGTGTTTACGTTGAGACGAAAACGATCCGTGTATTTCGACTTCAGCGGATAGAGCGATTCAATGCAGCCGAGCGCCTTCTCCCAGTTGCCGGGCACGCCGCGAATTCGATCGTGAGTTTTGCCGTAACCGTCGAGCGCGATGTTGAGATAGAGATCGATCCCGGGGTTGTTTCCGAGCGCGCGATCCACGACGTCGTAGACACGCGTCTTGATCAGACCGTTCGTGGGAATGATGATTCGATTGACTCCGTTGTTCGAAACGAAGAGATCGATGATGTCAGAGAGATCGCGACGGAGTGTTGGTTCGCCTCCCGAAAGCCAGAGGTCGGTGATCGCGGGCATGGTGCGCGCGACTTTCTCTATTTGCGCAAACGTCAGATCGCCCGGTTGATTCAGCTCTTCGTGGTAGAAACAGGTCTGGCAGAACGCATTGCAGCGAGAGGTTACAAACAGGATGACCGTGCCGAGACGCCTTTCGCGGTTCGTCGATCGCAGTAGTTGCACAAACTGTCCGGCTTTGCTGGTCATTGAGGCTCGCGAGAGATAATGACAGCTTCGTTTGGTGATTTCAATTCATAGGTTATGCCGCGCCATTCGATCCGCCGCGACAAGCCTGCGGCCACGGTGTTATAGAAATAGAGCAGAGAGGCGAAGGGCCATAGGAAGATGTGGGCCAGGAGATCCCGGTTTGACGTTCGGAGGACAGTGGAAACGGCGCGGAAGCGGATGAATGATTTGGCAGCGCCGAGCGTGAAGATGATTGAGACAAAAACATAGGCCGCAGATGAACGCGGATAAACGCCGATCAGAATGAGGCCGCCGAAGAACGCGATCGTGAACAGAGCTGAACCGAGTAAAAGCGGGAGCCAGAGGTGTGACGAGTAGACGCGCGTGATCTTGATCTGACGTGTGGTGAACTCGAGCAATTCGCGGAAGTCGCAATCGCTCACAGACGGTACGAGGCAATGGGGTGTGAAGTGAATCGGAAGCTTTGCTTCCTTGAGAACGCGTGTGATCAGGAAATCATCGGATACGGTGCCGCGCCAGCGGTCGGCGATTGACAGTCGTTCAAAAGTCGAGCGACGAATCGCAGTTGAGCCGCCCCAGCAGAAGTTCTTTGCCGTGTCGCTTCCCAACGCTGAAGCAACTGATGCATTCCAAACTCCGCGCAACCGCGAAGCAAGACCGCCGTTCACGGGAACGAACCACCGATAACCCGTCGATGCACCCAGGGTTTCGTCGGCAAGCGGCGCGACTAACTGCTTCAACCATTGCGTCTCTGGCCGCGCATCCGTATCGACAAACACGATCACTTCCGACTCCGGATCAATTTCCGTCACCGCAACGCGCAGGTTATGCACCTTCTGCCCACTGTCTGTTGCTGGACCAGCGATAATCGTTCTGGCAATCCGTGAAGATCCGCGGCTAATTAATTCTTCGACAACCTTGATCGCCGGATCTTCAGCACGATCAAACACGAAGATAACCTCATACCGCGGGTAATCCTGCGAAAGCAGACTCTCGAGATTGTCCGCCAATCCTGGTTCGAGTCCTCTTCCCGGCACGATCACGGAAGCAAATGGCTGAAAGTCAGGAAGCGGACGGCGGGTTTCGCGCCGCACGTAAGCAGCGTAACGAAACCCACCCAACAACGATTGAATACCAAACCAGGTGGCGAGCGCCGCGAGGAAGTAGTAGACGAGCACTGCTACGACACGATGGCCGAAAGGAGATCCTGCGCGATCTTGATAACCGGCTGCGGAAAGACTCCGACCACGATCACGCCGATCACCGAAACGACGAGGGCCGTCTGAAGCGCGGGCGAAAGCGCGAGCGGTTTGTTGTCGGCGATGCGATCTCCGAGATACATCACCTTGATGAAGCGCACGTAATAATAGAAGGAGACGACGGTGTTGAGTATGGCCCAACCCGCGAGCCAGTAGTACCACGATTTCTGCTCGGCGGCGCCGCGCTGAATCAGGCCGCCAAAGAGGAAGTACTTGCCGATGAATCCTCCGGTCATCGGCAGGCCGCCAAGCGACAGCATGTAGATGGCCATCATCGCGGCCATGAGCGGCGCCTTCTGGCCAAGACCCGTCAGATCGTCGACGTTGTCGCCGATGATTCCGCGACGACGCAGGCTGATGATGACGCCGAACGCGCCCATGTTCATCAACGTGTACACAAACAGGTAGATGATCAGACCGATGTAGCCGTACAGGTTTGCGGCGACGAGCCCGAGCAGCAGATAGCCGGCGTTGGAGATCGAAGAGTAAGCAAGCAGACGTTTCGAGTTTTCCTGCGTGACGGCGGCCCAGTTGCCAACCATGATCGTGATCGCGGCAACGAGGCCCAGCAGCGGCGCCCAGTCGGCCCGCATGCCTTCAAGCGCCTCGCTGAAGATGCGCAGGTACAGGGCAAAACTCGCCGCCTTCGATCCGGTTGAAAGAAACGCCGTGACTGACGTCGGAGCGCCCTGGTAAACATCCGGCGCCCACATGTGAAACGGCACTGCAGCGACTTTAAAGAACAGACCCGCGCCAAGCGCGATCATCGCAAGCAGCAATAACGGTCGTAGACCAACGATGGGCTGGTCGATCGAAGTCGCGGCTTCGGCGGGCGCCTGCAACAACCCTTGAATCCGCGGTACGATCTGTCCGACGCTGTTTGCAATCTCGCCGACGTTAGTCGACCCGGCGATGCCGTAAAGCAGCGACATGCCGTAGAGAAGCACGCCCGATGAAAACGCACCGAGCAGGAAGTATTTCATGGCGGCTTCGTTCGATTTCTTCTCGCGTTTGGTGAATGCGACGAGCACGTAGAACGTCAGCGCCATCAACTCGAGGCTGATGTAAAGCGAGATGAGATCGTAGCCACAGGCCATGAACATCATGCCGACAGTGGCAAAGAGAACGAGCGCGTAGTATTCGCCGTGCTGTTCGCCTTCGATGTCGAGAAAGCGCGTGGAAATGCCAATCGCAAGCGCCGCGGCAATGAGGAAGATAGCTTTGAACAGTAGAGCGAAGCCGTCGATGCGCACCATACCGTAGAAACCATCGAGCGGCAAAGCCTGGCGCATGGTCCACCACTGCATCGCGAGTGAGACAAACGCGAGTGCAACGCCAACGAGCGAGAAGTAGGCAGTCAGCTTGCTCTTGCGATACGGAAGAACGACTTCCATCACCAGCGCCACGCACGCGCAAGCAGTTAGGATCAACTCGGGCGCGATCAGTTGCAGATCGGCGACGTTAATGATCGAGGTGGTGTTGGCTTGTAGAAGAAACATGTTATCGTCCCGCGCGTTCTGCCTGCGTGGGCGCCGGCGTCTGCATTCCTGGAATCTGGTAATCGGGTCGCACCTGTTTCACCACCGCATTCACCGGCTGCTCGATGAATCGCAGAAACGGTTTCGGATAGACTCCGATCCACAGCGAAAGAATCATGAGCGGAACCATGTAAGTCCACTCTCGCCAGTTGAGATCCGTAAGACGTTCGTTCTTCGGATTATCAATGTTCCCGAAGAACATTCGCTGGTAAAGCCACAGAAAATATCCCGCGTTGAGAATGATTCCGAGCGCCGCCCACGCTGCCCAGTACGGATTTGCTTCAAAGGCTCCGCGCAGCGCCAGAAACTCGGAGATAAAAACTGCGAGCAGCGGCAGACCGATAGCAGTCATCACCATGCCGAGAAATATCGCCGCGTAACCCGGCATCACGTGCGACAGCCCGCCAAACTCCGCGACGTTGCGCGTGTGTCGTCGCTCGTAAATGATTCCGACGAGAAGGAACAGCGCGCCCGAGTAAATGCCGTGATTGATCATTTGCAGCACGCCGCCGTTCACGCCGTTTGGATTGAGCGCGAACAGGCCGAGCATCACCATGCCCATCGACGACACGGATGAGTAAGCGACGAGCTTCTTCACGTCGCCGTCTTTCTTGACGACGAAATACATCGCGGCGAGTGCGCCGTAGATGATGCTGACGATCGCGAGAAAGACGATCACGCTGCGAACGCCAAACGTGCCGAAGTAACTCTGGTCTTTCGAAGCGCCGGGAAACATCGGCAGGTTGAAGCGATAGAAACCGTAAGTTCCGAGTTTCAGCAGGATGCCGGCAAGAATGACTGAGCCGGCGGTGGGCGCCTCGACGTGCGCGTCAGGCAGCCACGTGTGAAACGGAAACATCGGCACTTTGATCGCGAAGCCGAGTGCAAATGCGGCAAAGAGCAGGACCTGCATCGTCCCCATCGGCAACACGGATCCCATCGCCTGCATGTAGAGAATGTTGAACGTGCCGGTGCCGTTTGTCGCTGCGGCTTGCAGACTGTTCGAGACGAGTTGTGCCGCCTGTTCGTTGCCGGCGAGCAAGTTGATCGTGGCCTGTGAGATCTGGCTCGTGAGCGCGGTGTCCTGCGTCAGGAAGTACATCTTCAAAACGCCGAGCAGCATCACGACCGATCCGACGAGTGTATACAGGAAGAATTTGATTGCCGCGTAGAGACGATTCTCGCCGCCCCAGATTCCGATGAGGAAGTACATCGGCACGAGCGACACTTCGAAGAACAGGTAAAACAGGAACAGGTCCATCGACGCGAACACGCCGATCACTGCGGTCTGCAAAAGGAGCAGCAGAACGTAATACTCTTTCTCTCGCTTCTGAATGTATTCCCACGAAGACAGTGCCGCGATCGCGCCGAGCAGCGTCGTCAGGACGATCAGCAACACGGCAACGCCGTCCACGCCCATCTGGTAACGCGCGCCGATGATCGGGATCCACTCGTGGTCTTCGAGAAACTGCATGCCGCCGACTGAGCGGTTGTATTTCAACAGCCACAGTGAAGCCAGAAAGTCGAGACCAAACCACGCGGTGGCGAATTTCTTGATCAGGCTCGACTGGTCTTTCTTCATGAGCGCGAGAATGAGGATTGCGCCCACGGCCGGCAACCAGGTGATAAAGGAGAGAATGTAAGATTGACTCATATCAGATCCGTGTAAATCCGTGTTTCATCTTCCGTGTTAATCTGTGCTACCGAAAGCGCGGATAATATCCCTCGCGAAAAAGATCACCACCGCGACCATCAACCCGAGCACCATCACGAGCGCGTAGTTCTGCGTAAACCCTGTTTGCGCAGCACGGAACAGCGGCGACATCAATCGCATGATGAACGCAGCGACGGTGTTCACGAGCCCGTCCACGAAGTACTTATCGAAAACGCCGACGATGCGACTGAACTGGCGGCTCAGCCACGCGAGCCCGTTGACGATGCCGTCGACAAGCCTCGAGTCGAAACTGTAAATCGCGCGCGCAGCGTCCATCGTGCGGCGCGTGATGGCCGCGCCATAAAATTCGTCAACCCAGTATTTGTTGTAGCTCGCAGCGTAAAGCGGGCGAAGTCGTTGCGCCCAGATGTTTGCGAGTTGCGGTCGCCAGACGTAGAACAAAGCACCGAGCAACATGCCCGCGCCTGCGACGATGAGTGAAAGAACGATAAAGATCCATTCCGTCACGAGATGGCTGTGCGTGATGTTTTCGACTGCGTGCGCGAGGTTGAATCCTGTATGACCGTAAACTGCGCTGCCGGTTTCTGCGTGACCGGCGCCAGTTGCGGGAGTGGCGTGTGCAGCGTCAGGCGCTGGCGTCGCGTGTGCAGCGTCTGCTGCCGGTGCTGCATGATCATCGCCGTGAGGCACGTTGAAGTCCTTCGTCGCCGGGTTCCAGATGATCGGATTGAGCCAGTTGACGATGTTCAACTTGCCGCCCGGATGCTCGCTGCCGGTGATGAACTTGAAGGCTGGTCCAATTCCCACAAAACCGCCAATCGTCGCGAGAATCGCAAGAACAACCAACGGCACCCACATCGACGGCGGCGACTCATGCGGCATGTGCGCGCCGTGATCATGACCGCCGTGTCCGCCAGTCGCAACGTGATGCGACACGTCTTCGTGTATCGGTCCAACGTGCTCGCCGGCGTCGTGTCGTGGTCGATCTCCGGCCGCTGAACGAATCGCATCATGCTGCGCAAGTCCTTTGTCGTAAGCAGCAGCATGTGCTTCGTCGGCTTCACCGCCCGCGGGAGTTTCGCGAAATCTTTCCTTGCCCCAGAACGTCATCGCCATCAGGCGCGTCATGTAAAACGCGGTGCAGAGCGCGGCGATCGTTCCGATCAACCAAACAAGCCAGCCGAGCGGGATATGTTCAGTCGAAGCCGCCTGCCACAGAATCTCGTCCTTGGACCAGAAACCACTGAACGGAATGATGCCGCAGATCGCGAGCCAGCCGGCCATGAACGTCCAGTAGGTGTACGGCATGTACTTCTTCAACCCGCCCATCCGGCGCATGTCCTGCTCGTGGTGCATGCCGTGAATCACGCTGCCCGCGCCGAGGAACATCAGGGCCTTGAAGAAAGCGTGCGTCATCACGTGAAAGATGCCGATCACAAACGCGCCCACGCCGCAGGCCATGAACATGAACCCGAGCTGCGACACGGTCGAGTAAGCGAGCACTTTCTTGATGTCGTTCTGCGTGATGCCGATCGTGGCGGCGAAGATCGCAGTCGCAGCGCCGACGAGTGCCACGACGAGTAGCATCGTTTGCGAGTGCTGGAAGATGACGTTTGTGCGCGTCACCATGTAGAGACCGGCAGTAACCATCGTCGCTGCGTGGATCAGTGCGGAGACTGGCGTTGGACCAGCCATCGCATCGGGCAGCCAGACGTGGAGTGGAAGCTGTGCAGACTTTCCACACGCGCCGATGAAAAGCCCGAGCGCGATCCACGACATGACGCCCCAGCTACCAAGCAACTCGATCGGAAATGCGCGGGCCTGACTGAATACGTCGGTGTACTGAGCGCTTCCGAACGTCGCGATGATGCCGAAGATCGCGAGTGCGAATCCGAAGTCGCCGACTCGGTTCGTGATGAATGCCTTGCGTGAAGCGTTCGCGGCTTCCTGTCGATCGAAGTAGTAGCCTATTAATAGATAAGAGCAGAGGCCGACACCTTCCCAGCCGACAAACATCATCAGGAAGTTTGAGCCCATCACGAGCACGAGCATCGCAAACATGAAGAGTCCCATGTATGCGAAGAAGCGGTAGAAGCCGGTCTCGCCGTGCATGTAGCCGGTCGCGAAGACGAAGATGCACAGTCCCACTCCTGTCACGATCAGCATGAAGATCGACGAGAGCGGATCGAGTTGATAACTCCACTCGATGTTCAGGAGGGCGAAACGCGGAGCTTCGCCGGCTGCGGCGTTATGCGCTCCAGCGTTGACGCTTACTGCGCCGCCGGGAATCCAGTCGAAACTGAAACCGTCCTGGCTGGTGACGTAAGGCGCGGGCCACTGCGGATGCCCGCCGAAGCCGTACGAGTAAACGGCGGCGACGCTGATGAGAAACGAGAGCGCGACGGAGCCGACGGCGATGCCCCCGATGAGCTTTTCAGAAAAACGAAACCTCCGGCCTAAGAGGCCGTTGATGGCCGCGCCGATTAGAGGTAGCAGGGGAACTAGCCAGATGTATTTGTACATTCTTAATAGGTCTTATAGGTCCTATAGGACCTATTGCTTACCACTTCAACAAATCAATCTCGTCTACCCAGATCGTTTCCTTGTTCCGGTAAAGCGCGATCACGATGCCCAGGCCGATCGCGGCTTCAGCAGCAGCGACCACGATCACGAACACCGTGAAGATCTGCCCCGCGAGTGCGTTCACGTTTCCTGTCACCTCGAGATAACGAGAGAACGCGATGAAGTTGAGATTCGCGGCGTTGAGTATCAACTCGATCGACATGAAGATGACGATGATGTTGCGCCGCGTCAGCACGCCTGCCACGCCGATGATGAAAAGCAGTGCGCCGATCACCAGAAACTTCGAGAGATCGGGATTCATCGCCGAGATTTTCATCTGCTCCCAGCGGCTGGTCTCGACGACCTCCTGGAAAAACAGCAGCAATGCGGGACTGAAAGAGTTGAGCATCATTATTCTGATCGGCGCTCCAACTTTGCGAGTTCGGGGTCCCGGACAATCTCGTCTTTCAAGACTTCGGGATCGACGTCGTCCGCTGACACTTCCTGTTTAAGCGTTCGCGCGAGCATCACGGATCCGATGATTGCGACGAGCAACAACACACTCGCGATTTCAAACGGTAGCGAAGCATAGCGAAAGAGACTGCCACCGACGCGCTCAGTGTTTCTTGTAATCTGGCTGCTGCCTGTACCTGACACGGACAAAGATCGCTCTCGTGCTGATTCGGGCTGAGCGGCCGGGCGAAGTCGTTGCAGGCCTTTGTATCCTTCACTGGATGCGTAGAGCAGGCCGCCGACCAGCAACAGGCAGAAGATCAAACTCGCGGTAACTTGCCGCGGCTTGTTAAAGATCTCGTCTGTTCCGCGTTCTTCGGCGCCGACGTTGACGAGCATGATCACGAACAGAAACAGGACCATCACGCCGCCGACGTAAACGAGGATCTGCACACCCGCGATGAACTCAGAGCGCGCGAGCACGAAGAGCGCGGCAACCGAGACGAGCGACGAGATCAAGAAGAGCGCGCTGTGGACGGCATTGCGCGCCATCACAGTCAGCAGCCCGGCAAAGATCGCCGCAAGCGCAAAGATCCAGAAGAAGAGAGCTTCGTAGCCGGAGAGCGTCATTGTGAATTTGGTATAGGTCCTGTAGGTCGTATAGGACCTATAGGACCTATTACATTAGCTTGTGTATTTAACGGTTTCGCGACCTTGCTCGAGCATTTCGCGGTTCCAGACAAAGCCCGCGCGTGAATAGGTGGCCAGCTCGAAGTCCTGCGTCAGCTCCAGACACGAGGTCGGACACGCTTCCTGACACAGTGCGCAAAACATGCATCGCGAAGTGTCGAAGATAAACTCGTCGAGCACTTTCTTCTTGCGCGGTTTGCCCGCGACGATGATCTCGACGTCCATCGGAATGACGTCGATGCAGTCTTCCGGACACGCAATCGCGCAGAGGTTGCACGCGATACAAAGCGTGTCGTGTGTTTCCGGATCCATGTTCAAACGCGGCGCGCCGTGAAAACGCGGCGCCACGTCTGGACGAACTTTCGGATACTGTTCGGTATAGATTCCCTTGCCCGCGACGGCGTCTTTGTCGGTCAACGCGCCGAGGTTGTACTTCAGCGTCAAACCCATTCCCCTGATCAGATCGATCATGAAGAAGCGTTTGAGCTTTTGCGAGAACGTTGGTTTCGGAGTTTTGACTAATGGCATAACTAACCCCCTGGCTGCACGGCCGGCTTGCCCTTCGGCACGTTGACCAGCCTGATGTTCCGGCGTTGTGTCTTCAAGTGGAAATCGCGCGAGCGCCAGTTGATTCGCGCGAGCAGCGCCGCGGTTGAGAAAAGACCGACGAGCCCGATGCCGATCATGATCCCCTTACCCGTCGCGGTCAGGTTCAACCCGCGATCGACAAACTCGATCGTATTCATGTTTCTCCAGCCGTCCAGTGCCTGCACGAGAAATACCGCGAATGCCGATATCACGATATTGATCAGCGCCGCAGGTATAAGCCACTTCCAACCGATGTCCATCAACTGATCGTAACGAAAACGCGGCAACGTCCAGCGCAACCAGAAATAGATGTAGAGAATGATCGACGTCTTGACCAGAAACACGAGCACGCTGGCAGCGACATACAGGTTGTGATACCCGGCCTCCTGGAGCCGGTGAACAAACGGGAAGTACCAGCCGCCGAGAAAGACCGTCGTCGCCACAGCAGCAACCACGACCATCGCCGCATACTCAGCCATGAAAAAGAGCGACCAGCGCATGCCTGAATACTCGGTGTGAAAACCCGCCACGAGTTCTGATTCGGCCTCGGGGAGATCAAACGGTGCGCGGTTGTTTTCGGCAATGCCGCTGATCAGGAAAATCAAAAAGCCCGCCGGTTGATAAAGCAGGTACCAGATCGAATCCGACCCCTGCGCGGCGACGATGCCGGAAAGCGAAAGCGTGCGGGCAAACATCAAAGCGCCGATCAGCGACAAGCCCATCGCCACTTCGTACGAAACCATCTGCGCGCTCGAACGCAGTCCGCCGAGAAGCGCGTATTTCGAGTTTGACGACCAGCCGGCAAGTATCAACGCGAGCACGCCGACGCTCGAAACTGCGAGGACGAGCAACAACCCGATGTTTACGTCGGCGATGACTGCCCAGTCAGGCCCAAACGGAATCACCGAGAAAACAATGAACGCGGAAGCAACGGCGATGTAAGGCGCAAAGAAGAAGATCCAGCGATCGGCCTTCTCCGGAATGAAGTCTTCTTTTGTCAGCAGCTTGAGACCGTCGGCGATCGGTTGGAGCAGTCCCCATGGTCCAACTCGCATCGGACCAAGCCGCGCCTGCATGAACGCCGAGATCTTGCGCTCGAGATACGTGGCGTAAGCAACCCAGAGCGCGACGAGTGTGACCACCAGTCCGATCTGGATCAGCGGCCAGACGAAGAAAGTGATCTGTTCCTGGCTGAGGTTGAGTCTCAGCAGAAGATCGTTAAGAACGTCTATGGGGCCTAGAAGAAGCATGCAAGTTTCAGCGATCGATCTCTCCTAAAACGATGTCGAGCGTACCGATAATCGCAACCACATCCGCGACGAGATGCCCAAGGCACATCTGCTTCAACGCCTGAAGATTAATGAATGACGGCGGGCGAACTCTTACGCGCCACGGGTGGGCAGTGCCATCCGAAACGAGGTAACAACCAATCTCGCCCTTTGGTCCTTCGATCGAGTGGTAGTAATCGCCTACGGGCGGCTTCACGATCTTCGGCAACTTTGCGTTGACTGGACCATCGGGAAGTTTTTCGAGTGCTTGATCGATGATGCGGCGCGACTGTCGCATCTCTTCCAGCCTCACAAGGTAGCGATCGTAAGTATCGCCGTTCTCGCCGAGTGGAATATCGAAATCCATGTCGGCGTAAGCCGCATACGGCCGCGACTTCCGCACGTCCCACGGAACACCTGACCCGCGCAGCGCGGGACCTGATAGTCCGATCGCGATAGCGTCTTCGGCGGAGATCACTCCGATGCCGACAGTCCGACTCAACCAGATGCGGTTCTCGGAAAGCACTGTTTCATACTCGTCGAGACGTTTCGGGAAGTTGTTTACAAACTGCCTGACGTCTTTATCGAAATCGTCGTAAGCGTCGTTCGGCATGCCGCCGACGCGCCATGCGTGACACGTCAAACGCGCCCCAAACTGCCGTTCGAAAATCTTCAAAATCTCTTCGCGCTCGCGCAGCGCCCAGAGCAGCACGGTTACGGCGCCGATGTCGAGCGCGTGCGTTGCGAGCCAGAGCAGGTGCGACGCGATGCGATTGAGCTCGGTGAGAATCGTGCGCAGGTAGTGTGCACGCGGCGGGACGGCGAGTCCCATCATCTGCTCGACCGTTTCCACCCAAACGAGGCCGTTCGAGACCGCAGCGATGTAGTCGAGACGATCCCAGTAGGGCGCGATCTGCGTGTACATGCGGTTCTCGGCGATCTTCTCCATGCCGCGATGCAGGTAACCGATGTCGCAATCGAGATCGATCACGGTTTCGCCGTCGAGCTTGAGAATGACGCGCAGCACGCCGTGCGTCGATGGGTGCTGCGGCCCCATGTTCAGCACCATCTCGGGGCTGTCGAGCAACGTCTCCTGAGTTGTCGCGATCTCTACCTGATGCATGTGAATCTCTAAAACTTAAGCTGCGGGAGCTTCCGAAGACTTCGGCTTATAACATCCAGTCACGCGAAACGGTTCGATCACCAAACCGATGTCTTCAACTTCACCGCTGAATTTCTTATCAGCCAACTTCAGCACTATCGCACTCGCCGCACTAGCCTTGTTCCACACGTTGCGCGGCGCGGCAGTTTCGGTTAACACAAACCCAGCCACCTTGGCCGCCTCAGGCGTGTCAAACACTTTCGCTTCGTAATGTGTGGCGATCTCTTTCGGCGTCATTTGTCTTTCGGCATTACTTCTTTGCCGCCGCGGAATATGTCGCGCATCAAGCGTTCCTGTGGCACTGAAAGAATCTCGAGACCGTAAGCGCGCCGTTGCTGCAACTGCTCCATCTCGACGTCAGTCATTACGGGCAAGTGCTGCTCGGTCCAGGCATTCTCGACAAACTCCAGCGGGAAATCTTTCCGCAGCGGATACCCTTCCCAGTCAGGCGGCAGAAGCAGTCGCCGCAGATCCGGATGGTTCGTAAACTGCACGCCGAACAGATCGAACACTTCGCGTTCGAGCCAGTTCGCAGCCGGCCAGACACTCGTCACCGATTCCACGCTGCCGGTCGTTCTCACCTTCAAACGCACACGCTCATTCGCCGGAATTGAAAACAGGTTGTAGACGATCTCAAACGGCGCTTCTCGCTGCACGGGATAATGGACGCACGTCAGATCCGAAAGATAATCGAAAGGCGTGTCTGCATCGCGTTTCAGGAAGTCGCAAACCTCGACGATGCGCGCGCGATCAACGTTGACTGAAAGCTGGCCGATAAACTCGAGTGCTTCGCCGATGGCGTCGCCGAATTGTGACTTGAGTTTCTTGACGAGCGCATGACCACTCGCGTCGGTGGGCTTTGGTCCTTCTTCTTTCTTCTTGACGGGAGGCTTGGGTGTGCCTGCGGCTGCGGGCTGGTCCTGTAGCGATTCTTTGACCGCGGCCACGCGGGATTTCGCCTGCTCGACCATCGAGGCTTTTTCAGCGTCGGCGCCGGCGAGCGTTCCTGCGGGCGGGATTACAGATGCCGGAGGCGTGGCGGG